>NZ_KV819538.1:0-42426 GCF_001815175.1 Corynebacterium sp. HMSC034H07 | reverse complement strand
GCTTTTACGCTGATTCCTTATGCCCTCGTGCTGCTACACCTGCGCGTGTTCTACGCGCGTGAGGAAGCGTGGACCCCCACCTTCATCATCGCCGGCATCACGCTGACCAAGGTGGTGCTTTCCTTGCTGGCCCCGCACGTGGCGGACTCCCCGGAGCGCGTGGTCATCCTGCTGGGCACGGCCAACGGCTTCGGCTTCGTGGCTGGCGCGGTCATCGGCGGCTTCCTGCTCAAGCGCAAGCTGGGCAGCCTGGGCGGCCGCGCGGTCATCGCGACGACTATCTGGTCAGTGCTGGCCTCCATCGTGGGTCTGGTCGTTGCCTACGCCATCAACTACGGCATCAACTTCGTGCTCCCGGCACAGGTGCCGCCGTTTGTGTACCTGCTCAAGCTGGCCGTCGTGGGCCTGGTCTTCGTGATCGTGACCGGCATCGTGCTCTCGCGTTCGGGTCTGCCGGAAGTCATCAACCTGGGCCGCCAGCTGCAGCGCATTCCGGGTATGTCCCGCATCATCAAGATCGAGCATGCAGAGGCCATCGAGGTCGAAGCCCCGGAGCAGCTGGAGTTCCAGCCCATCTTCAGCGTGGATGCCTTCAACTCCTCGCCGGTACCCCCGCCGATGTCCGCCGGTATCGTCCGCGGTCCACGCCTGGTGCCGGGCGCCCCGGTCTCCGATGGCCGCTTCCGTCTCCTCAAGGACTACGGCTCTGCCGCGGGTACCCGCTTCTGGAAGGCCCGCGAGCAGGCCACCGGACGCCTGGTATCGCTGACCTTCGTGGACACCACGGGCGAGGCACCCATGGCTCCGGCCACCCCGGCCGTGGCCGCCCGCCGCTCCGCAGAGGTCTCCCGCGCCACGCGCCGCCTGGCGGAAATGGAGCTGGATGCCGTGGCGGAGAACATCGATATCCTGTCCTACCGCCAGGGCTGCCTCGTCGTGGCGGACTGGGTCGAGGGCACCTCGTTGAAGACGGTGTCGGAAGACAAGGACCTCGATCCGCGCGCCGTGGCCCACGCCCTGGTACCGCTGGTGCGCACCACGGCCGCCGCCCACGCGGCGAACCTCGTGCTGGGTATTGAGAACCGCAACCGCATCCGCATTTCCACCGAGGGCGTTGCCACGCTGGCCTTCCCCGCGGTACTGCACAGCAACGATGAGGAGACGGACCGCTCGGCGCTGGCCTCCGCCATCTCGCTCCTCGTGGAGTCCACCAAGCCCACCCCGGAGGTGCTGCAGGAGATTGCTGCCGATGCCGAAGAGGGCGAGGACTCCGATCTCGAGGACATCGCTCACCGCCTGGCGGCCTTCGCCGGCGATGGCGAAGAGGGCGAGGAAACCCTCCAGGTTCCAGTGGAGGAAACCCCGCGCAAGGAGGACCCGAGCCCCGCACCGGGCTTCGGCGGCCGCGGCTACTCAGGCTCCGGCACCATCGTGCTGGGCGTTCTTGCCACCCTCTTCGTCGTGGCGATGGCCGCGCTGAGCGTCTGGATCCTCTCCCAGGTGGGTAACGAGAAGACTTCCCCGGTGGTGACCAAGAGCGAAGCCTCGACGGAGGCCACGTTCCCCAACGTCCCGCCGGTCCTGTTCAAGGACGTCAAGAGCACGTCCGTTCCGGAGGGCAAGGAGGTCACCGGCGAGTGGACCACGAAGGAAGCAGAATCCGGACTTCTGCTCAGCATTGACAAGCCCACGCAGCTGCACGTGCTACCGCTAAAGCAGGAGGATTCCATCGGTGCGAAGTTCGTGGTCTACGGGGTGGATACCAAGGATTTCGATCCCACGGATCCGGAATCCGGCACGCTCACCGAACTCGCGCACGGCACCCTGACCAGCGCACGCCAGGACATCGAGCTGAAGAAGAAGCCCGTGGCCTTCGACGGCGCCCTCATCCTCTTTACTGACATGCCCAAGTCCGGTTCCGTCACGCTGGAGGAGGCCACCCTGGTGGGCATCCCCACCAACTAACGCACCTCCTCACGCATTTCCCCAGACCTCGATCCCGCAACTCCCTGCTCGCTGACTCAGATGTGCAACGCGCTTGACGACGCCCACCTGCAGGTTTCGGGTTGCAGGTCTGGGGCTTTGTAGTTCTTGCGCTCTCTTCCCTTGACAGATAAGGGGAGGGGCGTATAATTGTTGTTGTCACGTCAACAAACTAGAGAACTGAGGAACCCCCATGACTATCACTGCAGGAACGTACGCACTGGACCCGGCACACACCACCATCGGCTTTGTCGCCCGCCACGCCATGATCACCAAGGTGCGCGGCAATTTCAACGAGTTCGACGGCACCCTGACCGTAGGGGAGAACATTGCTGACTCCGCCGCCACCGCCACGGTGAAGACCGCGTCCATCGACACCAAGAGCGCTGACCGCGATGCCCACGTGAAGGGCGAGGACTTCTTCGACGTTGAGAAGTTCCCAGAGATGACCTTCACCGCGACTAAGTTCGACGTTAACGAGGCAGGCGAGGGCACCGTCACCGGTGACCTCACCATCAAGGGCACCACCAAGTCTGTCGACTTCAAGGTAGACGAGGCCGGCGTCGCCGAGGATCCCTTCGGCAACACTCGCCTGGGCTTCGAGGCCAAGACCTCCATTAACCGCCTCGACTTCGGCATCGACTTCAACGCCCCGCTGAAGACCGGCGGCGTGCTGGTCTCCGAGGAGATCAAGATCGAGCTCGAGGTTTCTGCGATTAAGCAGTAAGCCATAAAGCGCGAAACCTCACCGTAGGAAGTAGTTCTAAGTTGTTGCCCGTAGTGCCCATTTCGGTACTGCGGGCAACAACTTTTTAACAACTAGAGGGACAACAATGGAGTAATAAACAACTCTGAAACAACTCCGGGCGGCTTACCTGTGATACGCACCGCAGCGACGTTTAAGATGTAGCGCATGACTACCGCAAACCTCACCCATGCTGAAGCTTCCGCCCGCAGCGCCGCGCTGCGCCTGAGCACCTACGAGTTGCACCTCGACGTCACGAGCGCACCAACCGACGCCGATTCCTACGAGGTCACCTCACGTATTACATTCACCACCACCGAACCCGAGACCTTCGTGGACTACCTGGGCAAGGCCGTGCACGCAGTGCGCGTCAACGGCGAGGAGGTGGAGAACACCTTCGACGGCGGACGCGTCTACCTGCGCAACCTTCCAGTGGGGGAGGAGCTCACCGTGGAGATCACCGGCTCCTCCTATTACTCCCGCACCGGCCAGGGCCTGCACCGCATGCACGACCAAGCCGATGACACCACGTACCTCTACTCACACCTCGAGCCTTCCGATGCCCGCCGCATCTTCCCCTGCTTTGATCAGCCGGACCTCAAGGCCAGCTACGAGGTGCACCTCACCGGCCCGGAAGGCTGGCAGCTCTTAAGCAACCAGCCGGAGGTTGGCCGCGAGAAGACCGAGGGCAGGGAAGTAGCGCACTTCGCGCCGACGCCTCTGCTGTCGACGTATTTGACGGCGTTTGCGGCGGGGCCGTACGTCGAGAAGCACAGCACCTGGTCCGCACCCGATGGAACCTTAAGCGTCGAGCTGCGCGCCTTTGCCCGCGCCTCCATGGCGGAGTACCTGGATGATGAAATCCTGCAGGTCACAGCACAAGGCATGGACTTCTTCCACAGCAACTATGGCTACCCGTACCCGTGGGGCAAGTATGATTCCATCTTCGTGCCGGAGTACAACCTGGGTGCGATGGAGAACCCCGGCCTGGTGACCTTTACGGAGCACTACCTCTTCCGTTCCGCCGCCACCCGCGCGCAGCATGCTGGGCGAACGAATACGATCCTGCACGAGATGTCGCACATGTGGTTCGGAGACCTAGTCACCCCGCAGTGGTGGGATGACCTGTGGCTCAAGGAGTCCTTCGCGGAATTCATGGGCGCGGACTCCTCGGTGCACGCCACCGACTACACCGAGGCCTGGGTCAACTTCGCCGGTCAGCGCAAGAACTGGGCCTACCTGCAGGATCAGCTGCCCACCACGCACCCGATCAAGGCCGAGATCCCAGACGTGGATGCCGCGCGCCAGAACTTCGACGGCATTACTTATGCCAAGGGCGCGGCGGTGCTCAAGCAGCTGGTGCACTACGTGGGCCGCGAGAACTTCTACGCCGGCGCGCGCGACTACTTCCAGGAGCACGCCTTTGGCGCAGCCACCTTCGACGACCTCCTCAAGGCCCTGAAGAAGCACACCGACCGCGACCTCGATGCCTGGTCCACCGCCTGGCTGCGCACATGGGGTCCGGATACACTCACCCCGGAGCTTCACACCGACGGCGATAAGATCCACGAGCTCGCCATCGTGGTCGAGGCCGAAGACACCACGCGCCCGCACCGCCTCAACGTGACGCTATTCGATGACTCCCTGAACAAATACGCCACCCTTGACGTCGATCTGGAGGGCGAGCGCACCATCCTCGACGAGGCTTCTGGACTTCAGGCGCCGGCGTTGCTGCTGCTGAACGACGGCGACCACACCTACGCCAAGGTCCGCTTCGACGAGACCTCCTTGGAGACCATTCGCACGCGCCTGTCTGAAGTTCCGGATGAGCTCTCCCGCGCGGTTATCTGGACCTCCCTGTGGAACCTCACCCGCGATGGCGAGTGGCCGGTGCGCTCCTACCTCGACACCGTGCTGAAGCACGCCCCGGCGGAGTCCAACCCGACGCTGCTGACCACCGCCTTTGCCAATGCAGGCTATGCCATCAACCACTTTGTGGGCGAGGAGGCTCGCGAGGAGATTCGCGCCGACTACGCCGAGCGCCTGTGGGAGGTGCTGCAGCAAGCACCGGCAGGCTCCGACGCACAGCTCACCGTCGCCCGCGCCGCCATCCAGGCACTTGCCGCCACCCCGACGGAGTCCGGCACGCAGCGCCTGCGCGCGCTTCTCGACGGCTCCCTCGACGGCCTCGCCCTCGACCCGGACATCCGCTGGGCCATCTTGCGCGCGCTGGCCGCCCGCGATGCCGTCAGCGCCGAGGAGCTCGAGGCGGAGAAGGAGCGCGATAACACGCTCACCGGTGCCGCCGCCTACCTGGGCGCCTCCCACGCCTTCCCGTCTGCCGAGCTCAAGCGCGAAGTCTTCGACCTCGTGCGCACGCCGGGTAAGTACTCCAACGCGGAGGTGGATTCCCTGCTCGCGGCGTTCAACGCGCCGCGCTCGGCCCACCTCACCGAGGCCTTTGCCCAGGAATACTTCGACTCGTTGTCTCAGCTGTGGGAGGAGCACCCCATCGAAATTGCCAACCGCCTCGTGCGCGGGCTCTACCCGGATCTCGCAATGGCCGACGCCGCCACCAGCGAGTTCCTGGCCACCGAGCGCCCACGTGCGCTGCGCCGCGTGCTGCTGGAATGCCAGGATGCGCTGCGTCGCGCGCAACGCGTCCGTGCCGCGCAATAAGCGCTTCGCGTAGCGGACAGAAGAATCTTCCCGTAAACTCGCAGACACATTAACGGGGGGACAATCACAAACCATCGGCTTCGGCTGGGGGCTGTGTTGACCCAAATGTCATTGCTCAAGTTTCCGGGGGGATTCTTAGTGTCAGCACAGCCGACCGATCGTGAACTCGTCGACGCCTTCATTGGCGGAGATACTAAGGCTTTTTCGGCAATCGTCGAGAAGCACCGCGCGCGCCTGACCGCCATGGCGCGGCGCTACACACGCAACGATGATGATGCGCAGGACATTGTGCAGGAGGCGCTGCTCAAGGCCAGCTGCAATATGGCCTCCTACCGGCACGATGCCACCCTGAGTACGTGGCTGCACAGGCTGGTGATGAACTCCGGATATGACTTCCTCAACCATCGATCCAACCGTGAGAACGCGTCCCTGGACGCGGAGATCATTGAGGATGACCGCAACTATGCACTCGCGCACAATCCCAGCGAGAACCTGGCGGAGCGCATCACGGTAGCCCAAGCGATGGAGACCTTGCGCGAGGACCAGCGGGAGGCGCTGTACCTGACCGATGTTGCTGGCTATCCCATCGATACGGTGGCCAAGGTGCAGGGCGTGGCGCCTGGCACGGTGAAGTCGCGCCGAGCCCGGGCTCGGCAAGTGTTGCGTGCGGCGATAGACTGAGGGCGAGTAGAATCTGAGTCTTACTTAAAAATTATCGTTTCAAGGGAGTTTTTAGTGACTATCCACGATGTCGCCATCGTCGGCTCCGGCCCCGCCGGCTACACCGCAGCGCTCTACGCAGCACGTGCCGAGCTCAATCCCATCGTCTTCGAGGGCTTTGAATACGGTGGCGAACTCATGAACACCACCGAGGTAGAGAACTACCCGGGCTTCCAGAAGGGAATCATGGGCCCTGAGCTCATGGAAGAGATGCGCGCCCAGGCCATCCGCTTCGGTGCCGACCTGCGCATGGAAGTCGTAGATTCCGTCGAGCTCGAAGGCGAGGTGAAGAAACTGCACGTGGGCGACGAGGTTTATGAAGCCCGTGCTGTCATCCTCGCTACCGGTGCCGCTCCGCGCTACCTAGGGATTCCGGGCGAATCGGAGCTGACTGGCCGCGGCGTGTCCGCGTGTGCCACCTGCGATGGCTTCTTCTTCAAGGACCACAATATCGCCGTCGTCGGCGGCGGCGATTCCGCCATGGAGGAGGCTACCTTCCTCACCAAGTTCGCCGAGACCGTCACCATTATCCACCGCTCGGAGAACTTCCGCGCCTCCAAGATCATGCTGGAGCGCGCCAAGGACAATCCAAAGATTAAGTGGCTGACCAACACCACCGTCGAGCGCGTCCTGGAGAAGGACGGCAAGGTCGGTGCCCTCGAGGTCAAGAACGTGCTGACCGGTGAGACCAGCGAGCTGGATCTGACCGCCATGTTCGTGGCCATTGGCCACGATCCGCGCTCCGGCTTCCTTAACGGCCAGGTAGAGACCGATGAAGCTGGCTACGTGGTGGTAGAGCAGCCGTCCACCAAGACCTCGCTGCCAGGTGTCTTTGCCTGTGGTGACTTGGTGGATGACCACTACCAGCAGGCCATTACCGCCGCGGGCTCCGGCTGCCGCGCAGCGATTGATGCGGAACATTTCCTGGCCGAGAACCGTTAGTGATCACATGAGCAACATTAAGAACGTCACTACTGATTCCTTCCGCGCCGACGTCGTGGAGGCAGGCAAGCCCGTCGTCGTGGACTTCTGGGCCGAATGGTGTGGGCCGTGCAAGAAGCTGTCCCCGATCCTCGAGGAGGTCGCCGAGGAGCTCGGTGATGACGTCTCCGTGGTCAAGGTCAACGTGGATGAAGAGCGCACTTTGGGTGCCATGTTCCAGATCATGTCCATTCCCTCCGTCCTGATTTTCAAGAACGGCGAGAAGGTCGATGAGTTCGTTGGCCTGCGTTCTAAGGCCGACATCGTGGCACAGGTAAAGAAGCAGCTCTAACTGGTAGTCTTTAACTCGTTGACGGCGCACTAAGGTGCGCCTCCTTGATCACGAAAGGGGTAGGTGTGAACCGCGTTTTACGTGTAGGTGACCAGAGCGTTCGGGTCGCCGAAGCACGCGCAACCCTTGCCCGCCTCGGCCTGATGACTGACTACCAGGGGACCTTGTCCGACTGGAAGAAGCAGAAGTATTCCGAAGCCGATAAGTACTTTGATAACGAGCTGGCGCAAGTGCTCAAAGCCTTCCAGCAATCCCGCGGCATCGTGCCCAGCGGCGATATTGATGACCTTACTTTGCGTGAGCTGCGTCAGGCTTCCTACACCTTAGGCGCGCGGGTACTGGCTTATGAACCGGGCAACGTGCAGGTGGGAGATGATGTATCCCAGCTGCAGCAACAGCTCCAGGAACTCGGCTTCTACCAAGAACGCATCGATGGCCATTTTGGGGCCCGCACCTACGCGGCGCTGGCGGAATACCAACTGAACTCCGGCCTGCGCAGCGATGGCATTTGCGGCCCGGCCACCATCAACGCGCTCAATCTGCTGGGTCGGCGGATCACGGGCGGCTCGGCGCACAATATCCAAGAGCGCGAGCGCGTGCGCAACGCGGGGCCCAAGCTGGCGGGCAAGCGCGTGGTGATCGACCCCAGCCTCGGCGGCTTCAACAAGGGCCGCACGGTCAGGGGCCGCTATGGCGACATCACGGAAGAAGAGATCCTCTGGGATCTGGCCGAGCGTGTTGCCGGCCGCATGATTGCCGCCGGCATGGAGACCATCATCTCCCGCCCGCGTACCGATGATCCCTCCATCCACGATCGCGCCGACATTGCCAATGCCTTTGGCGCTGACTTGGTCATTTCACTCGCCTGCGATGAGTACCCCACGGAAAAAGCCAATGGCGTAGCCACCTTCTACTTCGGTTCTGAGTCCGGCAATTCCTCCCTCATTGGGGAGACGCTCTCCGGCTTCATCCAGCGCGAAATCGTTGCCCGTACCGAGCTGGGCAACTGCCGCAACCACGGCCGCACGTGGGCGCTGCTGCGCTTGACGCAGATGCCGGTGGTGCAGGTAGTTCTGGGTTACCTGACCAGCCCGAAGGACGTGGCGATTCTGACTAACCCAGAGTGCCGCGATGACATCGCCGAGGCCATCGTCGTCTCCGTCAAGCGCCTCTACCTCCTCGACGACGACACCGCCGTGACCGGCACGTACCGCTTCGACGAGCTCCTGCGCGCGGAGCGCTCTTCCTAACGGGCTTAGGCCAAGGCGCGGGCGAGGAGGTCTTCCACGGCGGCTGCGGTCAGCAGATCGAAGGCAGGCGGCAGCTCGAGGCGCAGGCGCGGCGTGATGGGGTGATCGCGCTCCACCCTGAAACCGGCGGATTCCAGCGTTTCTACCGGTAGTAGGCCGATACGGCCGGGCTTATCCCGCAAAAGATTCTCGGCGGCGCGGGCATCGCGGTAACCAAAGGCCTCAACGGCGCTGGCTTCGCGGGAGGTGAGGTGCATGATGGTGGCATCGAGAAGCACTGCCTCCAAGCCCTTCGCCGCACGGTGCGACTTCACGAACAGGGAGGACACCAGCACCGCGTCCTCCGAAACAGGGGAGGTGGGCAGCTTTGCGGCACCGGGGGCAAGATCGGGCGGGCAGAAGAACACGGTGGCTTCATCACCCACGGTAAACCCGCACTCGCCGCAGCGCAGCAGCGTGGAGCTGATCCATGCTTCCTTCTCGAAGGCCGGATCAGCGACCGTGGTCTTCAGCTCCCAGAAGATGGATCGGGCCGCCAAGGGGTTGATGGCAACGCCTTCGTTGACGGCTTGGACAAGCATGGTCAGCTAGCTGCTTTCCTTGCCCTCAATGAGGGCCAGAATGCGCTCGAAGTCTTCCTGGTCGCCGAATTCGACGACCATCTTGCCCTTGCGCTTGCCCATGGTGACGGTGACCTTGGTGTCAAAGCGATCGGCCAGACGTTCAGCGGAATCGGTAAAGAACTGCGGCTGCGGGGCGGCAGGCTTCTTGCTTGGCTCGGCCGGCTTGCCGTCGCGCTTGTATAGGGTGACGGCTTCCTCCGTGGCGCGCACGGACAGGCCCTCGGCCACGATGCGGTTCGCAATGAGCTCCATGGCCTCGGCATCCGGCAGACCCAGCAGCGCGCGGGCATGGCCACCGGACAAGGTGCCAGCGGCGACGCGCTTCTGCACGCTGACCGGCAGCTTGAGCAGGCGAATCATGTTGGTGACCTGCGGGCGGGAGCGGCCGATGCGATCAGCCAACTCGTTCTGGGTCACGCCGAATTCCTCCAGCAGCTGCTGGTAGGCGTGGGCCTCTTCCAGCGGGTTGAGCTGCACGCGGTGGATGTTCTCCAGAAGCGCATCCCGCAGCAGATCATCATCCTTGGTATCGCGCACAATGGCCGGGATGGTGGCCAGGCCCGCCTTGGAGGAGGCGCGCCAGCGGCGCTCACCCATGATGAGCTCGAAGCCGCCTTCCTCAGCGGGGCGCACAACGACCGGTTGCAGCAGGCCGAACTCCTTGATCGAGTGGACCAGCTCCGCCAGCTCATCTTCGTCGAAGACAGAACGCGGCTGCTTCGGGTTCGGCATGATGTCCCCGACGGAGATCTCGCGGTACGTCGCGCCAATCACCGAAGGTTTCGCCTGCCGCTTCTTCGAGCCAGTGGACTGCTGGATGGTCGGCGCACCCTGCACCTTCTTTGCCGCAGAGCCCTGAGCCCCGCCGGTCGAAGCGCCGAGGATAATGTCAGCCGCCGAATCCCCAAGACGCGGCTTGCGGGAGGGAGCACCCGGGCCAGACGGAATGAGAGCGGCCAGTCCCTTGCCTAGTCCGCCCTGGCGCTGCTCCGGCTTCTGGTCTGCCTTCTTATCTGCCATGGTGTCCTATCCTTCCAATTCCGCGAAAATCTCTGGGCTCACGCCGATGGCACCCGTGGTGGGGTGCGGCGTGTAGTCTCCGCGCTTGTCCAGCTCGCGTGCGGCGGCGGAGTAGGCGCGGGCGCCTGTCGACGACGGGTCATAAGCGATAACCGTCTTACCATAGCCCGGCGCCTCCGAAACGCGCACAGAACGCGGGATGACGTTGCCCAAAACGACGGCGCCGAATTGCTCACGCACCTCGTTGGCCACCTGCTCAGCCAGTTTGGTGCGGGCATCGAACATGGTGAGCAGCACGCCGGAGATGTGAAGGTCTTCGTTGAGGTGCTCCCGAATCATGGAAATATTGCCCAACAGCTGGCCCACGCCCTCCAGCGCGTAGTACTCGCACTGGATGGGGATGATGACTTCCTCCGCACACGTCATCGCATTGATGGTGAGCAGGCCCAGGGAGGGCGGGCAGTCGATGAAGACGTAGTCGAAGCCGTGCTCCTCGAGGAAGCCGTTGTGCAGGGCGTCATAGAGGCGGAACTCGCGGCGGACCAGGGAGACCATTTCGATCTCAGCGCCGGCCAGATCGATGGTGGCAGGAATGCAGTAGAGGTTCTCATCGTCGGGGCAGTGCTGCATTGCTTCGTCCGCGCTGCAGTCACCCAAAAGGACCTCATAGCTGGATTTGGTGCCGGAGGTATGCTCCGCGCCTACCGCGGTGGAGGCGTTGCCCTGCGGGTCCAAGTCGATCACCAAGACCTTCTTGCCGGCCTCAGCGAGCGCGGCGGCAAGGTTGACGGCGGAGGTGGTTTTACCCACGCCACCCTTCTGGTTCGCGATGGTGATAAGACGAGGATGAGTCATGCCGTCTACTTTAGTTCACGCGCGGGACACGGATAATCGTGGTGCCGTGGATGGTCATGACCTCGGCTTTTCCGCCACCCGCGCGCTTGATATCGGCAGCGTCGCGCTCCAGCTCCTCATGGACTGAAGAGCCCTTGAGAGCAATCATCTCGCCGCCTTTACGCACCAGCGGCAAGGACCACTTCGCCAGCTTGCCCAGCGGGGCCACCGCGCGGGAGGTCACGATATCCGCGCCCTGGACAGCCTTCTTCACCGGGCCTTCCTCGGCGCGGCCGCGGATGACGGTGACGTTATCCAGACCCAGCAGGTCGACGACCTCGTTGAGGTAGGTCGAGCGCTTGAGCAACGGCTCGATGAGAGTGATCTTCAGGTCAGGGCGCGCGATGGCAAGCGGGATGCCGGGCAGGCCGGCGCCACTGCCGACGTCGATAAGCGTGGCGCCCTGCGGCATCACCTCCGCGACCACGGCACAGTTGATGAGGTGGCGTTCCCACAGGCGCGGGACCTCGCGGGGGCCAATAAAACCACGAGTGGACCCGTCCGTGGCGAGCGAATCGTGATACTTCTGCGCGAGCGGCAGACGCGATCCGAAGACGTCAGACGGGTCCAGTGGCACAGTGTCGGACACAGATTCAGTCACTGTGAAAACTCCTGGGTTAATTTCTAGTTATTGTTCTTACGGCGCTGCTTCTTGGAGCGATTGTCCTTCTTGCGTGCGCCCGGCTTCGGCGCGGAGGTGCGCTTGAGCTCAGCCTTGGCGGCTGCCTCTTCTTCTTCCTCGCGGTCCATCTTGGCGTAGACGATGCGAGTCTGGAAGAAGGTCCACACGGTGTTAGCCAGCATGTAGAAGAGCAGACCGATGGGCCAGATGAAGCCGGAGAACACCAGCATGGCCGGCATGAACCACAGCATCATCTTGTTCATCATGGCCATCTGCTGCTGCATCATTTCCGCGTTCTGGCCCTGCGGGGTAGCGGTCTTGCCGGCGGCGCGGCGTGCCTCCTGGCGGTTGAGGGACATGCGGGCGTTGAAGTGCGTGAGCACCGCAATGATGGCGATGAGCGGCACGATAATAACGGCCGCCTGCATGGTGGTGGTTTCCTTAACGATCTCCAGACCGGAGTTCAGGCTCAGGTTGGCCACCAGCGGCACGCCGAAGATCTTCGCATCCACGAACTGCTTCACCAGCTCGGGCTTGAAGATGTAGTTGGCGATGGAGGCGTTCATTTCCTCTGACATCGCCTCACCGGCCGGGTGCCCGATACCACCGGCGACGGCCACAGTACGGTCGAAGGAACGCAGCACGTGGAAGAGACCAATGAACATGGGGATCTGCGCGAACATGGGCAGGCAGCCCGCCACGGGACGCACGCCGGCTTCCTTGTAGATGCGCTGCATCTCCTGCGCCGCCTTGGTCTGGTCATTGGCGTACTTGGTGCGCAGCTCTTGGATTTGCGGCTGGATCTCCTGCATCTTGCGTGAAGAGCGCAGCTGGGTGATGGTCGGCTTGACCATGATGGCCTTGAGCGTCCACGTCAGCAGGACGATGGCGATGATCCAGGTTCCGCCCCATGCGGAATCGAGGACGAAGCTCAAGAGCCAATGCCAGAACCACAAGACGGCTGAAATTGGCCAATAGATGAAATTAAGCACGAGAGTTGTTTACCTCAGTTGTTGTTTGGTCGGTACCGGATCAAACCCACCCGGGTGCCAGGGACCGCACTTGCATAACCTGGCGAGCGCCATGCCCGTTCCCTTGAAGGCTCCATGGATGGAGATGGCTTCGAGGGCATAGGCACTGCACGTCGGTTCAAAACGACAGGTGGAGACCATCTTAAGGCCTGACACATGCTTTTGGTAGAAGCGCACCCCGTAAACCAAGACCCTGCCGAACCCGCGGGCTTCGGGGATCTCTTGGCCTTGGGAGTTCAGATATCCCATGTGCTTAACGCTTTGCGGATATCACGCTCAAGACGCTGGCTGGTGGCCTCGCTGCTGGCGGGCAGCGCACGAATAACGATGTCGACATTGGCGGGTAAAGCTTTCCCGTTGACTCCATCGCGCATGAGCGACATGCACACATGACGAAGCCGCCGGGAGGTGCGGTGGCGAACCACGGCATTCCCGACGGCTTTCGACACAATGAGGCCGAACCGCGGCCCAGTGGCCGCGATGTCGTCTTCACCGTCATTAAAGCGCAAATGCACGACGGCAGTGCGCGTGCCCGCCCGGCGCCCGCCCTTGATGGTCCGCCGAAACTGCCTCGGGGACGTGAGCTTGTGCTGGGCTGGAAGCATGAATTAAGCGGTGAGCTTAGCGCGACCCTTCTTGCGACGAGCGGCGACGATAGCGCGGCCGGCGCGGGTGCTCATGCGGGTACGGAAGCCGTGCTTGCGAGCGCGACGACGGTTGTTCGGCTGGAAGGTACGCTTACCCTTTGCCACGATTAACTCCTTGAAGTTGTTGGTGGATGGCACAGCCCAGCGCCGCCGGCGCTCAGGCTTAAACATCCACTGATGAATGGTGTACGTGGGGATGAGGCTTCGCACTTGAAGCGCCATGAGGCGTGGCGAGGCATTCCCACATGCAACATGTGCACCATGCACTGTTGCGATAGACCATCACAGGTTACGTGACAGGTAGCGCGCTAAACAAATCGACACACTGGGTGTCCCCGAAATTACAAGGATGTTTTTATCCGCAGCTAGAGCGCCACTTTTCACCCACATGCTGCGCGGTCAACGCCTCCTCCCACCGACCGTGGCGCGGTCGAGCCGCGGTCGCGCCAGGCGTGCAAAGAAGTGCGTTAGACAGCATCCCCATAACGCGGTACAACTGAGGAATCTAATTCCACAGCCGCCCACAGGGTGTGGATAACTCTCAATCATGACTTGAGACTTTTGCTATTTGAGCAGGTCAACTGCATTAAGGAGCCGATGTAAAGTTATCCACAGCCATGAGATAGGCTGTGGATAAACCACCTATTCACACCTGTGGATAACTTTGTGGAATCCGAGGTTACACACTAAAACATCGTGTGGAATCCCCGGTGGAAATCACAAGAAATTGGAATTTCCGCATCCCCGTCTCTTCCTCATCCGTCCATCCGTCCCCGATCCAACCCACGTTCACGCAGTACATACTGCGGCCCTGAAGCCTCTCTTTCAGGCACGTAAGTAGCTGTGGCCGGCCCCACCCGCCGGCACCGCGTGGCCGTGAAGCACACAGAAGGTAGGCGTTTTGTCTGATCCGCAAGCAGCCCTAAGGGCCAGCTGGAAAGCTGTGGTCAGTGATTTGCTGGCACAGTCCGAACAACCGAACTCGGACGTTCCCAACTTCACCCACAGCCAACGCCTCAACCTCCAGCTCGTAGAGCCCATCATGATCGGGGATGGCTACGCGTTGATTGCCGCCCCGCACGAGAATGCCAAGAGTGTTATTGAGGCTGAGCTGGGGGAGTACATCACCCGCGCTCTGTCGCAGCACATGGGCCGGCCGTGTTCCTTGGCCGTGACCATTGCCGCGCCCCCGCAGCCTGCTCCGCAGGAAGAACCCGAAGCTCCCGCCCCCCAGCGCCCCATTCAGACCGAGGCACCGGAGTACGGCATGGGCCACCAGGCTCAGTCTTTCCAACAAGCCATGCCGCCCACGCCACCGACCCAGCCGGCCCAACCCGCTCCGCCCGCTCATCATCAGCCGCGCTCATGGGATGCCGCGCATTCCCCGGCCAGCCTGGATGAGTTGGCTCAGCACTACAGCGAACAGCAACACACCGCTCCCAGCGGCTACCCGGACTACTCGGAGGCAGCCGGCGCGCGCATTCCGCGCGAGGAACCCGCGCACAACCCAAACCACGAAAAATCTCTCAACCCGAAGCACACTTTTGAAAACTTCGTCATCGGGTCCTCCAACCGTTTTGCCAACGGTGCCGCCGTGGCCGTGGCCGAAAACCCCGCCCGCGCCTATAACCCACTGTTCATTTGGGGCGGCTCCGGGCTGGGCAAGACGCACCTGTTGCACGCGGCCGGCAATTACGCCCAGGTCCTGCACCCGGGCCTGCGGGTGAAATATGTGTCCTCGGAGGAATTCACCAACGATTACATCAACTCGCTGCGTGATGACCGCCAGGAATCCTTCAAGCGCCGCTACCGCAACCTGGACATCCTCATGGTCGATGACATCCAGTTCTTGGAAGGCAAGGAGTCCACGCAGGAAGAGTTCTTCCACACCTTTAATGCCCTGCACCAGGCCAACAAGCAGATCATTTTGTCTTCCGACCGCCCGCCGAAGCAGCTAACGACCCTGGAGGATCGCCTCCGCACCCGCTTTGAGGGTGGTCTGATTACGGATATTCAGCCGCCAGACCTGGAGACCCGCATCGCCATCCTCATGAAGAAAGCTTCTGCGGACGGCACAGACGTCGATCGCTCGGTCCTCGAGCTCATCGCCTCCCGTTTCGAATCCTCAATTCGCGAGCTCGAGGGCGCGCTCATCCGTGTATCTGCTTACTCTTCCTTGGTCAATGAACCGATCAGCCTAGAGATGGCGGAGATTGCCCTGCACGATTTGGCTCCTGATTCTGCCGATCGCCAGATCACCGCGGCGGCCATCATCGAGGTCACGGCGGACTACTTCAACATCGACGTGGACACCCTGCGCGGTTCCGGGAAGAAGCGCGCCGTTGCCCACGCCCGCCAGCTGGCGATGTACCTGTGCCGCGAGCTCACCGAACTGTCCCTGCCGAAGATCGGTGATCAGTTCGGCGGCAAGGACCACACCACCGTCATCTATGCCGACCGCAAGATCCGCAAGGAAATGACAGAAAACCGCAACACCTACGACGAGATCCAGGCGCTGACCCAGCGCGTGAAGAACCACAACCAGCGCTAGAACCGCACGGCGCTTGGCGACGTCCCCTCCCACCCCGCACATCCTCCCCGCGGGCGTGGGCCGGGGACGTCTTTTTGATCGGCGAAAACTTATCCACATAGTTATTCACAGCTGTGTAATTCCACTGTTGTAATTTGTAGATCCTCGTCACGTTTTCTTCTTCCACAGCAGATCAGCGGCCTCTTCAGCCTTGTGAGCAACCCTGTGATCAGCGACGATAGATCTGGGGATGGATTGTCGATAACTTTGGCCCCGACCGAGTTACTCACATTTCTTGTCATTTGATCACAGTGATCCCACACCCTGACTCACAGATCGGTTCGCGGCTGAGAGCTTGGCCTTTGCTGGGTTGTCCACAGATCCCACAGCGCTTATTACTACTCCTATTTTGTTTTCTCCCTAACTAAGAAGAAAAAGGGTGTGTGTGATTCGCCGGCGCCCGGCCTGGCCGCACGGTCTCATCGAGGGCCGAAGAGGGTGAATGACAAAACTCCTGTGGTTTGGTGGTGATCCTGTAAGTTGGAGTGAGCTTGCAAGAATCTTCCATCCGGAACTAGAGGAGTGTCTCATCACCATGGAGCAGTCCGTGTCATTTCGCGTTGCCAAAGATGACCTCGCCAACGCCGTCGCGTGGGTTGCGCGCAGCCTGCCGTCGAAGGTCACCCAGCCGGTGCTGCGCGCCATGCTGATCACCGCGGATGACAATGGTTTGGAATTCACGGGCTTCGACTACGAGGTGTCGACTCGCGTGCGCATCGCCGGCATGGTCGATGAGCCGGGCCGCATCGCCGTGGCCGGTAAGTTGCTCTCTGACATCGTTGCTTCCTTGCCCAACAAGGAAATTGAGATGACACAAGAGGACAACAAAGTTCTGTTGACCTGTGGTTCCTCACGCTTCGAGCTGCCGCTCATCCCGCTGGATGATTACCCTCAGCTCCCTGTCCTGCCGGAGGTTACCGGCACCATCAACCCGCAGCTCTTCGTCGAAGCCATCAGCCAGGTCGTCGCGGCCGCCGGCAAGGATGACACGCTGCCCATGCTCACCGGCGTGCACATCGATATCAATGGCTCCCACGTGGAGATGACGGCTACGGACCGCTTCCGCCTGGCCATGCGCACCTTCGAGTGGGAGCCGGTATCTCCTGATGTCCAGGCCAAGCTCCTCGTACCGGCCAAGACTCTGCAGGAGACCGGGCGTTCCCTGGATACGCACCTCAACATCCCGGTTGAAATCGCCGTGGGCACGGGTGAGAACATCGCTGCGGAAGGTTTGTTCGGCCTGCATGCCGATAACCGCGAGACCACCACGCGCATGCTCGATGCAGATTTCCCGAATGTGGCACCCCTGCTGCCGAAGACCCACACGGCCATGGCCAGCATTGAGGTCGCCCCGCTGCAGGAAGCCATCCGCCGCGTATCCCTGCTGACGGACCGCAACGCCCAGATCCGCATGGAGTTCAGCGAAGGTGAAGTGACCTTGGCCGCCGGCGCCGATTCCGGCCGCGCAAGCGAGTCCCTGCCCTGTGCTTTCAACGGCCGCGACAACTTCGTCATTGCGTTTAACCCGTCCTACCTCAAGGATGGTTTGGCCGTGGTCCACACGGACCGCGTGGTCTTCGGCTTTACCGAGCCCTCGCGCCCGGCGATTATGATTCCGGAGCCGGAGGAGCTGCCGGAGGCCAACGAGGATGGCTCTTTCCCCACCCCGGAGACTGACTTCACCTACCTGCTGATGCCAGTGCGCTTGCCGGGCTAGGCCATATGTTTATTCGCGATCTCGATGTCAGGGACTTTCGCTCCTGGCCCGAGCTCACTCTCAGGCTGCAACCGGGGATTACCCTTTTTATCGGCCGCAACGGTTTTGGCAAGACCAATATCGTCGAAGCCATCGGCTATGTTGCCCACCTGTCCTCGCACCGCGTCGCCCACGACGCCCCCCTCGTGCGCCACGGCGCAACCAACGCCCGCATTTCCGCCACGGCGGTCAACCAGGGGCGCGAGCTCACCGCGCACCTGCTCATCAAACCCCATGCAGCTAACCAGGCACAGATCAACCGCACGCGCCTGAAATCCCCGCGGGAGCTGCTCGGCGTGGTGCAAACCGTGCTCTTTTCCCCGGAGGATTTATCTCTCGTGCGGGGCGAACCGGCAACGCGCCGCCAGTATTTGGATGACATCATTGCCTCCCGCACTCCGCGCCTGGCGGGTATCAAGGCCGACTATGACAAGGTGCTCAAGCAGCGCAACGCGCTGTTGAAGTCGGCGTCACCGAGCCTGCGCCGCGGCTACAACGACAGCGACGGCGCCTCAGCGCTGGCAACCCTCGACGTGTGGGATACGCAGTTGTCTTCGCTCGGCGCGAAGGTGATCCAGGCACGCCTGGCGCTTGTCGACGAACTCCGCGAGCTCATCCCCGCCGCCTATGCCGGCCTGGCCCCGGAATCGCGCCCGGCGGCCATCGAGTACAAGTCCACGGTGGATACCTCCGACCGCGAGGTCATCGAGGCGATGATGCTGACCGAACTTGCTACCAAGCGCCAGCGCGAAATCGAGCGCGGGATCTCGCTCGTCGGCCCGCACCGCGATGACCTCATTCTCAACCTGGGGACGAGTCCCGCTAAGGGCTTTGCCAGCCACGGTGAGACTTGGTCTTATGCCATCTCCTTGCGCCTAGCGGAGTTCAACCTGCTGCGCCAGGATGGCACGGATCCGATCCTCATCCTTGACGATGTCTTTGCTGAGCTCGATGCCAAGCGCCGCGAGAAGCTCGTCCATCTCGCCGCAGGCGCGGAACAAGTGCTCATCACTGCGGCGGTGGATGAGGATTTGCCCGGCAACCTACAGCCCATCGAGCGCTTTACCGTCAGCGTGCGCGATACCGACGAGGGCCGGGTATCAGAGATCGCACCGTACGATGCGGGCGGTGAAAGCGATGACTGAGCAGGAATTTGATCCGGTCAAAGCGCTCTTTGAGCGCACCCGAAACACGTCGAAAAATCCGCCAAAGCTCAATAAACCGGCCCCCAAGATGAACCTGGCGGCTACATCGAATGACCAGCAGACGAAGCCTTTTCGGCGCGGGCGTCCCAGCGGCCCCGACGGTCGCCGCCGGCGCCGCAGTCTCGAGATCCCTAGCCTGGGCGCGCAGATCCAACGCGAGATTGGCAAGCGCGGCTGGGAGCACGAATTAGCTCATGGCTGGGTCATGGGCAATTGGGAAAACCTCGTGGGCGAGCGCATCGCCGCGCATACCCAGCCGCTGACCATCAAGGAGCAGGTTGTTTACGTGGCGTGCGATTCCTCCAGCTGGGCCACTGAGCTGCGCTACCTGCAGCGGCCCATCTTGCAGAAGATCGCGGACCGCCTGGGCCCGGACGTGGTGGTTAAGCTCCACATTCAAGGACCCAAGCAGCACCGAAACTATGAGGGCCGCCAATGGGTCAAGCCGCAAGGCTCACAGGATACGTACGGCTGATCGGGGCGATCGCGAAATTCACGCAAATTTGGGGCTCTCACGGGCGTGCACTGTCCTCGCGTGGGGGGACACAGTGTAGAATGGCTAAAGTCTTAGATTTAGCTCTAGCCAAAAGGAGTACACGAATCCGTGGCTGAACAACACGCATATGATGCGGGGTCAATTACGATTCTGGAGGGCCTCGAGGCCGTCCGTAAGCGCCCCGGTATGTACATCGGTTCCACCGGTGCCCGCGGTCTGCACCACCTGATTTGGGAGATCGTCGACAACTCCGTCGATGAGGCAATGGCGGGCTATGCCGACAAGGTCATTGTCACCCTCCGTGAGGACGGGGGCATCGAGGTCATCGATAACGGCCGTGGTATCCCGGTCGAAATGCACGCCTCCGGTATCCCTACTGTCCAGGTGGTTATGACCCAGCTGCATGCCGGCGGTAAGTTCGACTCTGAATCTTATGCCGTGTCCGGTGGTCTGCACGGTGTGGGTATCTCCGTGGTCAACGCCCTGTCCACCCGCGTCGAGGCGGACATCAAACGCGATGGCAAGCACTGGTACCAGAACTTCAACAACGCCATCCCCGATGAGCTGGTAGAAGGCGATAATGCCCGCGGCACCGGCACCACCATTCGCTTCTGGCCGGACCCGGAGATCTTTGAAACCGTCGAGTTTAACTACGACACCATCGCCCGCCGCCTGCAGGAGATGGCCTTCCTGAACAAGGGTCTGACCATTGTGCTGCGTGACGAGCGCGCCATCTCCAAGGAGCAGGCCGAGCTCGAAGAGATCGCCGAAGCAGGCGATTCCGCCGTTAGCCTGAGCTCCCTGGATAACAAGGACGAAGCCGGCCAGGAGGGCGAGGACGGCGAGGGCAAGACTTCCAAGAAGAAGGAAGTCACCTACCACTACCCGAACGGTCTGCAGGACTACGTTGCGCACCTCAACAAGAACAAGTCCGCCATCCACCCCACCATCGTTGCCTTCGACGTTAAGGGTGAGGACCATGAGGTGGAAATCGCGCTGCAGTGGAACCAGGGCTACAAGCAGTCCGTCCACACTTTCGCCAACACCATTAACACTCACGAAGGCGGCACGCACGAGGAGGGCTTCCGCGCGGCTCTGACCACCCTGATGAACCGCTACGCCAAGGAGCACAAGCTCCTCAAGGAAAAGGATGGCAACCTCTCCGGCGATGACTGCCGTGAAGGCCTTGCTGCCGTTATTTCCGTGAAGGTGGCGGATCCGCAATTCGAGGGCCAGACCAAGACCAAGCTCGGTAACTCGGAGATCCGCGGCTTTGTCCAGCGCTCTGTCAACGAGCACCTCAATGATTGGTTCGACGCCAACCCGGCTGAGGCCAAGGTCATTATCAACAAGGCCGTATCCTCCGCACACGCCCGCGTAGCCGCCCGTAAGGCACGTGAGTTGGTGCGCCGCAAGTCCGCCGGTGACCTCGGCGGCCTGCCCGGCAAGCTGGCAGATTGCCGCTCCAAGGATTCGAAGCTTTCTGAGCTTTACATCGTGGAGGGTGACTCCGCAGGTGGTTCCGCGAAGGGCGGCCGCGATTCCATGTTCCAGGCTATCCTGCCGCTGCGCGGCAAGATCCTCAATGTGGAAAAGGCCCGCATGGATAAGGTTCTTAAGAACGCTGAGGTCCAGGCCATCATCACCGCCTTGGGCACCGGTATCCATGAAGAGTTCGATATTTCTAAGCTGCGCTACGACAAGATCGTGCTCATGGCCGATGCCGACGTGGACGGCCAGCACATCGCTACGCTGCTTCTGACCCTGCTCTTCCGCTTCATGCCGCAGCTGGTCGAGGATGGCCACGTGTACCTGGCGAATCCGCCGCTGTACAAGCTGAAGTGGGGCAAGGGCCAGCCGGGCTATGCCTTCTCCGATGCTGAGCGTGACAAGCTGCTTGCCGAAGGCTTGGAGCAGGGACGCAAGATCAACAAGGACGACGGCATCCAGCGCTACAAGGGTCTGGGTGAGATGAACGCCTCCGAGCTGTGGGAGACCACCCTGGATCCGACGACCCGCGTCCTGCGCCGCGTGGACCTGGAAGATGCGCAGCGCGCCGATGAGCTCTTCTCCATCCTCATGGGTGATGACGTGGCCGCCCGCCGCTCCTTCATTACCCGCCGCGCGAAGGACGTTCGCTTCCTCGACGTCTAAAACATCTCAAAGTACGAGCCCACAGGGGAACAAGAGAAAGCAAGAAAAAGACCAGCCCTCAGAAAGAGGTGCTGGTCTTTTGTTCTTCGGTGTCTGCGGCCCGAAAAAGCTAATCCACTTATACGGTATCCATGTGGCGTTGCAGAACGCGGCCGATGGTCGCCACGTTGGGCTCCAAGATGGAGGAGGCCTTGCCGCGCAGCGACTTGTAGGTGCGCGCGATGCCGGGGGCCTTAATGTCCTTGGCGGCCCTATCAGCCGCAGCCATGATGGCTTCGGTAACTTCGCCGCTGCGCCCGTCCAGGTAGGTGCCGAAATCGGACTGCTCAGAGCCTTCAAATTCCTTCCAGTAGGAATCCAGGGTGTTGAGCAGCTCCGGCAGCATCTGGTTGATTCCCTTGGACAGAACCTTGGAGTCTGCCTTCTTTGCGGCCACCAAAGCGCCCTTGAAGGCCATGCCGGTGATACCGGTCAGGGATGCTACGGCGTCGTCTGCTGCCGTGGACAAGTCCGCCACCACGGCGTTGCGGGTAGGAGACTGGAGGAGTTGGGAGAGGTTTGTCATACAGGCGAGCTTACTGTGCCGGGGCGCTGGAGCCTGCCTTGAGCGCGGCGATCTGGTCAGCAATCTCCGGGAAACCATTGGTGCGGGCTAGGCGCTCGAGGTCGAAGTCGAGACCACCCTCGTAGAGGCGGTTGTGCTCGGACGAACCGGAGGAGCCTGCCATGCCGATTTGCGCGGCGAATTCATCTGCCTGGGCGCGCAGGGCTGGGTTGTTATCCACGACGAGCTTGAGCAGTGCCATCGCTGCAGCGATGGAACCGCCGATGATGAGCGTCATGTCGATGGGCGTGGAGCCGGTCAGGGAGGAGCCGCCTTCGCCCTGCTCGAAGTCGGGATTTACGTTGGCCTTCCAATCATCATTCGTGGTTTCAGCGCTCGCGGCGGGGGCTACGGAAGTGGTGAGGGTGGTAGCCACAACGCCGGCGGCGAGGAACTTCTTCAAAGACATAGAGGACATAGGGAATTCCTTTCTCAGAAGGGAATAGAGACTTCTTTATCACGTTTAACTTACATAACTTCTGCAACAGAAAGATAGACCTGCGCGCACAATCGCGCGAATTCTTCATTCTTTCCGCTCAACGCGGGCACTGAGCGCAAGACCGTCTCCAGCGACTGCGCGGCCGCGGCACGGCTGCCGTGCACGGCAATCCCCTCGATGGTTGCCGTGCTCGCGGCGGCCGCGGCGGCTAGGGCGGCGAAGTTGGTTATTCGCACGCGATATGCCCGGCAGAATTCCCGCGCGATCACAATCAGTTGCTCAACACTCATTTGCGCGAGCCCCGAGCCTGGCGGATCTCCGCCTCCAATTCCGAGCGCCCGGGCAGCAGCCGGCGCGCGGTGTCCTGGACCTCAGCATCCGAAAGGGTCCGCGCGGCTGCCGCGACGACGGCGCGGACCACCGCCTCGTGCTTGGAATTACCTTGCGCGGAAGCCAACAAGGTCAGCGCGTGGTCTTGCTCTGGGGTCAGGCGCAGTGTCATAGCCATGGCGAGAATGGTATCACGGTGATACCACGTCCGAGCCAGAAACAGCCTCAGAGGTCGTTAAACGGTACGATAGGGCCTTATGAGTGATAACAACGGTGATCTCTTCGATCGCATCCAACCAATTGACATCAATGAGGAGATGGAGTCGAGCTACATCGACTACGCCATGTCCGTCATCGTCGGCCGCGCCCTGCCGGAGGTGCGCGACGGCCTCAAGCCGGTTCACCGCCGCATCCTCTACGCCATGTATGACTCCGGCTACCGCCCAGACCGTGGCTACGTAAAGTCCGCCCGCCCGGTCTCGGACACGATGGGTCAGTTCCACCCGCACGGTGACTCCGCCATCTACGACACCCTCGTGCGCCTTGCACAGCCGTGGAACATGCGCTACCCGCTGGTCGACGGCCAAGGTAACTTCGGCTCCCGCGGTAATGACGGCCCGGCAGCTATGCGTTACCCCGAGTGCCGCATGACGCCGCTGGCCATGGAGATGGTCCGCGATATCCGCGAAAACACCGTCGACTTCGCACCGAACTACGACGGCAAGACGCAGGAACCGACGATTCTGCCCTCCCGCGTTCCGAACCTGCTGATGAACGGTTCCGGCGGTATCGCTGTTGGTATGGCCACCAACATTCCGCCGCACAACCTCAACGAATTGGCGGAAGCCATTTACTGGCTGCTGGATAACCCGAATGCTTCTGAGGAAGAAGCTTTGGCTGCCTGTATGGAGCGCGTTAAGGGCCCGGATTTCCCGACTGCGGGCCTCATTGTGGGTGACCAGGGCATCAAGGATGCCTACACCACCGGCCGCGGTTCCATCCGTATGCGCGGCGTGACCTCCATTGAGGAGGTGGGCAACCGCCAGACCATCGTTATCACTGAGCTGCCGTACCAGGTCAATCCGGACAACATGATTTCCAATATCGCGGAGTCTGTGGTCAACGGCAAGATCGCCGGAATCGCCAAGATCGAGGATGAATCCTCCGACCGCGTGGGTATGCGCATCGTGGTCACCCTCAAGCGTGACGCCGTAGCCCGCGTTGTCCTTAATAACCTGTACAAGCACTCCCAGCTGCAGACCTCCTTCGGCGCCAACATGCTTTCCATCGTGGATGGCGTGCCGCGCACCCTGCGCCTGGATCAGATGCTGAGCTACTACGTGGCCCACCAGATCGAGGTAATCGTCCGCCGTACCCAGTTCCGCCTCGATGAAGCCGAAAAGCGCGCCCACATTCTGCGCGGTCTGGTCAAGGCGCTCGACATGCTCGATGAGGTCATCGCGCTCATCCGCCGTTCCCCCACGGTTGATGAGGCACGTGAGGGTCTGAAGGCGCTTCTCGACGTCGACGATGTCCAGGCCGATGCCATCCTCGCTATGCAGCTGCGCCGTCTGGCCGCCCTGGAGCGCCAGAAGATCATCGATGAGTTGGCGGAGATCGAGGAGATCATCGCGGACCTCAAGGACATCCTGGCCCGCGAGGAACGCCAGCGTCAGATCGTCCACGATGAGCTGGAGGAGATCGTCGAGAAGTACGGCGATGAGCGCCGCACCCAGATCGTTGCCGCCTCCGGCGACGTCAGCGATGAGGACCTCATCGCCCGTGAGAACGTCGTGGTCACCATTACGGCCACTGGCTACGCCAAGCGCACCAAGGTCGATGCTTACAAGGCCCAGAAGCGCGGCGGCAAGGGCGTGCGCGGCGCGGAGCTGAAGCAGGATGACATTGTGAAGAACTTCTTCGTCTGCTCCACGCACGACTGGATCCTGTTCTTCACCAACTTCGGCCGCGTCTACCGCCTCAAGGCCTACGAACTCCCGGAGGCGGGCCGCACCGCTCGTGGCCAGCACGTGGCTAACCTGCTGGAGTTCCAGCCAGAGGAGAAAATTGCCCAGGTCATTCAGATCCAGTCCTACGAGGACGCCCCATACCTGGTTCTTGCTACCCAGCAGGGCCGCGTGAAGAAGTCCCGCCTGACCGACTACGAGTCCGCACGTTCCGCAGGGCTTATCGCCATCAACCTCAATGAGGGCGATGCGCTGATCGGTGCACAGCTGGTCAACGAGGGCGATGACATCCTTCTCACCTCTGAGCAGGGCCAGGCTATCCGCTTCACTGCGGACGATGACCAGTTGCGCCCGATGGGCCGCGCAACCGCCGGTGTGAAGGGTATGCGCTTCCGCGGCGATGACCAGCTGCTGTCCATGTCTGTGGTCAATGACGGCCAGTTCCTCTTGGTGGCTACCTCTGGTGGTTACGGCAAGCGCACCGCCATCGAGGAGTACACACCGCAGGGCCGCGGTGGCCTCGGCGTGATGACCTTTAAGTACACGCCAAAGCGCGGCAAGCTCATTGCAGCAATCGCCGTCGACGAGGACGACGAGATCTTTGCCATCACCTCTGCAGGTGGTGTTGTTCGCACCGAAGTCAACCAGATTCGCCCGAGCTCCCGCGCCACCATGGGCGTGCGTTTGGTCAACCTGGCAGATGACGTCGAGCTGCTGGCCATCGACCGCAACGTTGAGGACGACGGCGAAGAAGACGCCCAGGCAGTTGCCAAGGGTGAAAAGTCCGTTGAGGACGTCAAGCCCGAGCACCTCAAGCTTGGAGAAGACTCCAAGCAGTCGAAGGATGCGACCAAGGGCGAAGGCAAGGACTCCGATAAGGACGAGGAGTAACCCATGATTGGACGAGAGCTTCACCTAGCCCGGATTTCGCCCATGTCGGCGTTCCGCGTTGGCTTGGCCATGTCCCTCGTCGGCCTCGTGGCCTGGATCATCGCAGTGTGCCTGCTGTACATCGGCCTTGACCAGGCGGGCATCTGGGATTCCTTGAACAGCCTTGTTGGCGGTGTCGGCGGCGGCTTTGAGGTCTCCTTCGGATTGGTCGTCTCTGCAGCCGCCCTGTTCGGCGCCATCATCGCCGTCCTGATGACGATCCTGGCGCCGCTCATGGCTGTTATATATAACGCCATCGTGGACGTCTTTGGTGGATTCAAGATCCGCCTGCAAGATGAGCCGCATCAATAGCGATACAAAGTGAAGGAAAAAGAGCTTCAAATAATGCATGTGACCAGGCGATTTGTAATAAATCGCCGGTCCTATGTAGAGTAACTACTCGTTCCGGTCAAGGGCCTATAGCTCAGTCGGTTAGAGCGCATCGCTGATAACGATGAGGTCGCTGGTTCGATTCCAGCTAGGCCCACCACGGAACAATGGGGCATTAGCTCAATTGGTAGAGCATCTGCTTTGCAAGCAGAAGGTCAGGAGTTCGATTCTCCTATGCTCCACAATATAAATAAGGAAAGACGCTCAGCGACGACAACGAAGCTGGGCGTCTTTCCTTTTTCCCCACGAGCCCCACGAAAACTTATACAGCTCACCCGTTCCAGGTATCAGGGGGAGCAAGGGGTGAAAGTTAGGCCGACACCCTAGCAAGTCCAATGACATTCGTGTAATTATTACCCAGATAGGGGTAGTTCATTCACAGCTGTCACAAAGGTTCGAAATAGTTTCAATTTCAACTCCTGTATAAAAGAACGCCACCTACCAGCAAGAATGCGAGGCATCGCCGCCAGCTGGTTGGAAAAACTTTAAAAATAAGTTGTGTTTGACTGGAAAGACCCGCCAGACTTCGATAATCTTGCTGCAGCGACAAAAGCTGCACTACTCGTTGAGAATGTGAAGATCATTCATGAAGAACGATTGCTAGCGTCGCCCTACACGACGGTTATCGTAAGATAATTTTCACAGTCCGACCTCAACTCTCATAGGGGAATTACATGTTCAAGAACCGTGTTCGCACCGCTGCTCTCGCAGGTGCTATCGCAGTTGCCACCGGTGTCTCCGGTGTTGCAGTCCCGGCTTTCGCTCAGGACACCAACACTTCCAACATCCAGGGCGGCGGCTTCAACGAGCCGGACGCATCCCTGGGCAAGGACGTTGAAGCTAAGAACGTCACCGAGGCTCAGCTCCGCGACCTCGTAGGTGCAACCCACCACTACATCGTCAACAACAACCAGTTCCACGAGCTCTACGAAGCTGCTGCTGCTGCTAACACCGACGGTCTTGACCGCTCCGAGCAGGCAGACCACAAGGCTTACCAGGCTGCAGCCAACGAGGCTACCAAGCAGCTCGCACAGGCTGAGAAGAACGTTCAGGCTGCTCGCGCTTCCGTAGCTTACGCACTGGAGAACGACAAGGGCGCTGACAAGGCTTGGGCTAACTACGAAGAGAAGGCCTTCGACTACAACAACACCGTTACCAACGCCGCTGGCGGCCAGCGCCACGGCAAGGACGCGTCCAAGCTCGGCCTGCTGGAGAGCGACCTGAACAAGGCTAACAAGTGGGTCGAGAACAAGGTCAACGACGAGGACAAGTCTGGCCTCCCGGCGCTGCAGGCTCCGAAGCTGAGCCCGGTCGACCCGGAGGACTTCAACTCCGTTCAGAAGACCCCGGCGAAGAACATCAAGATCTTCGAGGAGACCATCGAGACCTACAAGGAGCGCCTCGACTACGCTGGCTGGCGCGGTGCTGACAAGAGCGAGGACAGCTACATCACTCGTGACTACGTTCCGCTCCTTGAGCAGCTGATCGCTGACGCTGAGATGCTGCTCGAGCAGCTCAAGGCTGATGGTGCAGAGCTGGAAGAGGCTCGCAAGGCCGCCCTCGAGGCTTCCCGCGGTGCACAGGGTGCCGATATCCTGGTTCGCCAGGGCTACCTGGACCAGGCACACGCACAGGTTCGCGTTCTGCGCGCAATGGAGGCTGAGTTCGCTATCGGCGCTCGCGTCCTGGAGCTGCGTGAGTCCGACGAGAACGGCACCGTCGTTGTCAACGGTGAGCAGAAGACCCTCCGCGCGGCTTACGAAGAGCTCATCGCTCACAAGACCGGCGTTGTCTCCATCGCTAAGCAGAAGAACATGGATGTCTACGAGGACCAGATTGAAAACTTCAAGGGCTTCAAGAACTGGGCTTCCGACAAGGCTAACTTCGACGGCAACCGCATCTGGACCCCGAAGATCCCGGGCAACTTCGTGAACCCGGAGCGCCCGTACGGTGACTCCCCGGTTGCTGTCTGGGACGGTGACACTGACGAGGAGCGCCTCGACTACCTGGCAATGAAGGTTGCTGCACAGCAGCTCTGGTTCGGACCGTCCAACTACAACCTCGAGTACGAAGAGGCTTACCGTCAGGTTCTGAACGCTGACAATGGCGTTCAGAAGGAGATCGCTGACTCCAAGGCTGCTGAGGAGCAGGCTAAGGCTGAGCGCGAGCGCGCTGAGCAGGAGGCCAAGGACCGCCAGCGTATTGCTGACGCCCTCGAGAACCTCGCTGGTGGCGACAAGGGCGGCGACAACGGCTCCAACGACGGCGCTACCAAGCCGGGCAACAACAAGGATGACAAGTCCTCCGACATCAAGGACAAGCTGTCCAACGATGGCAAGCCGACCCCGCTCGCTATCTTCGGCATCGTCGCTGGTGTCCTGGCCGCAATCGCAGCTGCTTTCCCGGCAATTGCTAAGGCTCTGAACATCAAGCTCCCCTTCTAATTCAAGCTAGCTTGAATCGGCTTCGCCCCTAACGGAGCCAGAGCTTAGGAAGCACCCCACCACTTGGTGGGGTGCTTCTTTGTGTTTTAAACCGGCTCCTAATCGGGCAGATAGCGAACAGTAACTGCAGGCGCATCTACGTAAAGAAGAATGCCGTAGGGCAAGCTACTTGTGTTAGCTTGCACCTACGGCATGACCTGACCTTGGGCCGTTACCTCTTGGTCTATCTATTGAGGTACTGGCGTCCAGGTTCGGGGTCAGGGATGAGGGTGTCCAACGAAACTGGCTCTAAACCTTTGGCACGGAGGCCGTCAATGACGCATGGGGCGGCGTCGACAGTCGTGGCGTGAATGTCATGCATGAGGATGATGTCGCCTGCTTGGGCGCCGTCCACGGCTGCAGCGCAGATATGGTCGGAGTTGCGGTCCTTCCAATCTAGGGTGTCAATGCTCCACAGGGCTTGTGCTTGTCCGTTGTTCTTGGCCGCGTGGGCGACTGTCTGGTTCGTTGCACCGTAGGGTGGTCGCAGCCAACGAGGGGTTTCGCCAGTTGCTGCCTTGATGGCAGCGGTACCTGATTTGATTTCGGCGTCAACGTCATTCGCGGGAAGCTTGTTCAGTTCGCGGTGTGTATCGGTGTGGTTGCCCACGGTGTGGCCCTCCGCTTCCATGCGCCGGAGGAGCTCGGGATGGGCATAGGCATGAGGAGCTAGGACCATAAAGCTGGCGTGGGCGTCCTTGGCCTTCAAGGTGTCGAGAAGCTGGCCCGTCAATGCATCTGGGCCATCGTCATAAGTGATGGCCACACAATTGGAGCAGGTATCGTCCGCTATTGATTGGGACTTCGCCTTGTCAGCCTGGTCGGGCTTGTCTGCTCGTGGCTTGCCGCTCTGAGTCGCCGCCGGGCGTGAGGACCCGGCGAAAACTGGATTGTCCTGTAGCTCCTTGGGCAGGGCCTTGTAGGCCTCGTACTCGATGCGGTCTACTTCTCTGCGCATGTCCTGCACAGTCGGAATCGTTGGCTGCGGGATGGATGGCTGCGGCAGCGTGGGCAGCTCCTGGGCAGTTGCCTGCTGTGGGACCGTGACGGTGGCAGCCAACGTGAGTGCGGCCACGGAGCGGAGGAGTATTCGGCGCATGACGACCTTCCACTAAAGTTTCAGAGACGACTCATTGTCCCTCTTTCGCATGCTGTTTTCTCAGGTGACACGCAACTAAAGAGGTTTGGGTTAATTAAAGTGACGAAAGTTACCGCGCTTGGTGGGGACTCTTCTGCCGGTCATGATTTCGTAGATGGGCGCACAAGGAGTACGCTATGTAGCTGCTGGGGCATTAGCTCAATTGGTAGAGCATCTGCTTTGCAAGCAGAAGGTCAGGAGTTCGATTCTCCTATGCTCCACAAGGCGCTCACTGTGTGAGCGCCTTTTAGGTTTTCTGGTCTTTCTGGTCTTGTTGATCAGTTGTCTTCTGATGTGGCCTTGTCGCTGCCTTCGGAATTGGCGTCGCTGCCGAAGCGCTTGACCAAGACGATGTGGCCATCTCTTTCGCTCACTGGCTCGAAGCCCAGATGGAGATACAGGCGGTGTGCGCGGTCGTTGTCTTTAGCCACTGAGAGCGAAATGCCCGGGGCGCCCATCTCCCGGGAGAGGTTAGTGGCGGCGTCGATCAGCAGGGTGCCAACACCCTGGCCCCGGAAGCGGGGCTCCACGGCCAATGCGAGCTCTGGAATACCTTCCGCCACGTGGCCAAATCCATGGCGTTCAGCCGTACCCCAGTTCAGCCACACGCCACCGGCGGGGACGTGGCCCTCCCAAGCGATGAAACCTCCGCGGGAAGGCTCCCAACCCCCGAGGTAATAGTCGAAACCTTCCTCGAAACCTTCAGGAAGTTCCTTGTGCTCATCGCCGAAAGTATCGGCAAGGAAGTTGATACGGGCCAGATAGGTGCGGTCGGCTTCAGTAAGGGAAAGAAGATGCATGAGCTCCATGGTAGGCGCGGAGAAGACCTATTTCCCATGCTCCCATTGGGCATAGGCCGAGGCATAGCGCCCGCCCAGAGCGATGAGGTCGGCGTGAGTGCCGTCCTCGACGATCTGGCCTTGTTCCATGACGATGATGCGGTCGGCCTCGCGGGCTTGGTCCAGGCGGTGGGCAACGACGAGTGAGGTGCGGTCTTTGGTGACGGCCTTGGCGGCGTGTTCGAGTACCTCGGCGTGCTCAGAGCCGGCCTCGGAGGTGGCCTCATCCATGATGAGTACTGGCGGTTGGCGCAGGATCATGCGGGCCAGTGAGAGCTGTTGCTCGGCCTCCGCGCCGATCTCTTCGTTGCCGGCGCCGATGAGCGTGTCCAGGCCTTGGGGTAGCCAGCGCGAATTCTCATCGAGGCCCACGGTGTTGAGCGCGCGCCACAGTTCCTCATCGCTGGCATCGGGTTTCGCCAACAGCAGGTCGCTGCGCAGCGTGCCGGAGAAGAGGTGGACTTCCTGAGTAATGAGGGCGACGTGCTCGGTGATCCAGGTATTCGGCACCGTGGCGGTATCAATCCCGTCGAGGCTGATGGTGCCCGTTGTGGGGTACTGCAGGCCCGCCACGAGGGAGGCGAGGGTGGATTTGCCCGCGCCGGAGGTGCCCACGAGGGCGGTGGTGGTGCCGGCGGTGAGGGTCAGGGAGACGTCGTTAAGCACTGGCGCCCCACCGGGGTAAGCGTAGGAGAGGTGCTCGATGGTGATGGTGGGGGCGTCGCTAAGCCGGGGAGTGTCCTTCTGGTTCGCGCTGGTGTGCGCGCTGTCCTCGAGGGTGGCCAGGGCGACGGCGCGGCCGAGGGAGGTCACGGAATGCTGAATCTCACCGGCGAAGAAGAGGATGTTGAAGACGTGGATCTCTAGGCGCATGACCAAGAGCACGGCGGCGGTGGCCTCACCAGGGGTCAGCCAGCCCCAGATCACCATGGGCACAGACATGAGGACAGAGCCCAGCAGCAGCACCGCGAAGGCTAGGGCGCCCTGGCCAACGATGCGGTTGATGAGCGGAACCTTGTCGCCCCAGGCCTGTACCGTGTCCCAGGAGTAGCGCTCCATACGCGCGTGCGCCCAGTCTTTGAGTGAGAACTGGCGGAGGGTCTCCAGTGCGCGGATGGTGTCCAACAGCACGTTGTTGCGGTAGGCCTCCACCGAGGAGACCTCGTTGGCGATGGCGGGGATATCCCGCATGGTGCCGCGGATGAAGGGGTAGAGCAGACAACTCACCGCTATGAAGAGCAGCGCATAAGCGGGGTGGATGAAGATCATCATGAGCGCGGTCAGCGGCAGCATGAAGAGGGTGAGCACCAAGCGGTCACCCATCATGGAGATGGCCATGACCACGGTGTCGATGTCCTTGGACAGGCGCGTGATGATGTTGCCGGTACCTAGCTCCATGACGGCCGGCACGGGGGCACCGAGGGTGGAATCTAGTGCTGAGGTGCGCAGATCCACCGAGAGGCGGCGGGTGGTAGAGGTGACCAGGTAGCGGCCCAGGGTGCGGCCGGTGACCTCCACGAGGAAGCCCACCGCGATGACGATGAGTGCGCCGACCATGGCTGTGCGTCCCGTGCCAAGGACGGGGAGCTCCACGCCCTGGATGATGTCGACGACGCGGCCGAGCACCTGGGAGACCAGGTTCATCATGATGACGGTGACAGTAAACAGGCCGAAGAAGAGGACGATGCCGAGCCTGCTGGGGGCACTGGGCAGGGACTTCAGAAAACGCAGGCACTCCTGTGGGGAGGCGGGCGCTAAGGCATCCGCGCGATCCTGTTGGCTCATAGCTCCACCACCTCATCGGCGTTGGCGGCCCACGTGGAGGCGGAAGTGATTACCACGGTGGTCTTGTCGGCGCGCAGTTCGCGCACGCGCTTGGCGACGTCCGCCAGGGTCAACGAATCCAGCCCCGTGGTGGGGTTATCGAGCACGAGAACGTCGGGATCGAGTGCGAGTGCGCGGGCCAGGGCGACGCGCTGGCGCTGGCCGCCGGAGAGGTTGAGGCCGGCCTCACCAATGGGTGCGGTGGGAAGCTCGCCGCCCGGGCCTAGCCCGCCGAGGCGGATAACAATGTCCTCGCAGGCGGAGGCGTGCAGGGCGTCGTGGGTTTGGGTTTGGGTTGCCGCGCGCAGCGGATCGACGTTGTCCTGCAGGGTGCCCTCCAGCACGGAGATGCGGTGCGGCGGGCACAAAGCGCCGTTGTCGTTGAGGTAGCGCACCCAGGAATCCACGGTGCTGCGACCCGCGGCGGTCGTGGGCATCCACACGTGCAGGCCAGGGGAGAGCTCGATAGGCGTGCCGGTTGTCTTCTCGGTAGTGGTATCGAGCTGGCCCAGCAGCTCGCCAACACGCTCCACGGAGGCGCGTGCTCTGGCCCAGTTCTCGGTGAGCAGGCCCAGCGATACGCCGAGCGCGGTCAATGCCGGGGGTGCGAGCATGGTAATCGCCATCATGCCGCCGGGGGCAATGTGGCCTTCGAAGGTTTCCCAGGAGGTCCAGGCCAGGATGCCCACCGCAAAGGAGGCGGGGACCATCTGCCGCACCCAGGCCATGAGGGAGGACAGCTTGGCCTCGTGGAGCATGGTGGTTAGGGCTTCGTGAGCGGCGTCGGAAAAGCGCTGGCGGGCAATGTCCTTGGCGCCCAGGCCTTTGATAACGCGGGAACCTTGGGCGAAGTCCGTGGCGAGTGACAACGCGGTGTTTTCCAGCTGGCGGCGGCGTGCAGCAACCTTGGTCAGCGGCTTGGTGGTGGCCCACGAGGCCAGCGCGGTGGCGAGGGCACCGATCAGTAGGGCGGCGGAGACCTGCCAGGAAACCGGAGCGAGGCTGACCACGGCGCCTAGGAGGTAGCCGACCATGACGAGTGGGAAGTTGAGGATCTGCTTGAGTTGGCCGATGTAATGCGAATCCTCATCCATCGTGTTGAGCAGCCGGCCGGGGCTAATTCCGGCGGTCGAGGCACCCAGCAGCTTATCCAGCAGGTTAAGGCGCAGCGTGTGGGTGGTGCGGGCCTGACTCAGATCCGTGAAAGCATCCGCTGTGGCTTCGCAGATATAGGCGACGTAGAGGATGACCGCGGTGGCCGCAAGCGGCAAGGCTACGGTGCGCCAGGAGGGATCGGAAAAGGCATACTGCGTGGTTTGGCCGATGATGACCGAGACCAACGCGCCCAGCGGTGCGTTGATGAGGGTGGCGATGAAGATGCCGATGACGCCGGTGCGTTGGGCACCCAGCATTCGCCACGTGGCGGCGCCGGGCCGAGAGAAGTCGGTGGTCTCAGTGAGGGATACCTCCCCGGTAGGTGGTTCATCGGGGAGGTACCACGACCACGTCCGCATGCGTGGATAGTGAGTCATAAGGACTCATCTTATAGCGCAATGCGCATAAGGTGGTGATTCAGATTACAGCGAAGAAGGATCGCTGTAACGGGTTGCGCGGCTTAAGCCAAGTGGTAGTTGTCCACGTCGTAGCCGTTGAACTCGCGGTCGACGCCGTAGTCATCGACGGAGGTGAACTGCGTGCCGTTTTCGATGGCAAAGCGCAGGTTATCCACGCGGGTGGACGGATCACCGCTGACGGCACCGGCCGGAAAATAGAAGGTGTCCCCACTCTTGAGCTTGACGATGAGTGATTCGAAGCTCATTCCTGATCTCCTTGCCTGCTGCTGATAGGGTAGCCGCGCAAAACTGCGCGCGGGCACCGATCCTTCACGATCGATGCCGATTAACCCTCGATTCAAGCAGGTCGGGCCCGTGCAGGCAAAGGAGTGAGATCAAGGCAACGAAACACGCACCCCCAAGGATGGGGGATTAGTTCTCCTCTTCGGTGTGGAGTCGGTGCTTGCCCTCAGACTCGTGGTCGTCGGTGATGCGGGAGGTGTCGGCATCCTTCTTGTCGGCGTTGCTGACCTCGATTTCGGTCTCGACGGCGTCCTGAATAGCGGTTTCTTCCTCGCGGTGCTTGGCCAACTGCTCATCCAGGGAGCCCAACAGCTCCTCATCGCGCTCGACGACGCCTTCCTCAGCCAGGTCGGACTCCTTCTTGGCATCGTCCTCAGTGGTGGAGGTGTAGACCAGGGTGGAGCCCTGCGGTGCAGACGGGGAGGAGAAGTCCTCCACGCGCGGCGGGACGGCAGATTCCTTCTCCTTCTTCTGGGTGAAGAAGTAGTAGATGCCACCGCCGATGGCGGCAAGGGCGGCAACGAGTGCAGAGATCAGCCAAACCTTCGAGCCCTTCTTCTTGTTCTTACCGCTGATGCGGCGGGCCTTCTTTTCGGCCTTGGAAGCCTTCTTCTTTGCCTGCTTGCGGGCCTTGGAGGTCTTCTTTTCTGCCTGCTTCTGGGTCTTTTCCCACTGCTTGGAGGCCTTGTCCTGGGCCTCCGCGGCAGCTTCGGAGAGCTTCTCGGTGGCTTCTTCGCTGCGTTCCTTGAGCTCTTCCAGGGCGCGCTCGAGGCGGGAGTGCGCGGCCTTGGTTACGGCACCCGCTTCGCGGCGGGCCTCGGAGAACCAGTCGCCATCACGTTCTTCCATGCGGGCGGCGGCGGTCTCTAGGACGGAGTAGGCCTCGCGAGCCTTTTCATCGCGGCGTTCCTTGAGGCGCTCCACCAGGGCGGAGGTGGCGCTGATGGCTGTGGACAGGGCGGCGGGGTTCATGGGCTCAGGTGCTCCTTTATGTCAATACTGAGGTGATTTGTGTTGGACAACTGTTTATGGAGTGATTGTCGGCGCCGAACCGGGGTGTGCCCGCGTTCGCGCTGGATACTCCCTTTCAGCGTAGTGGCGGCGCGCAGGTCCCGCCACCATATGCGCAAAGGCCGCGAGCTGTTCAAAGAAAATAGACAGCTTTGTACGGATGAGGCGGGTTTTTATTCATTGTGGGTTTGCGTTAACGGCGCAGCTGACTGGGTTCTAAAGGTATTACCAATGCTAAAACGCTTTCGCGAGAAATGGACAGCTTGGTACGTTTTGGGACATCAACACCGACGATAAACAACGATAACCTGCAGAGGAGGTGAGCATGTCCCCGCGACTTTCCGCATCCGCGCCACTAGACCAAATCAGCGAAGATACGCCTAAGCGTCCACAGCGCACCGCTCTCTCTTTCGAGGCGATCCCGCCGCGTCACGATGCGGACGCCGCCAAGATTGACCGCTTATTGGCCACGCTCGCCGCGTATAACCCCGACTACATCGCCGTCACCAGCTCCCAGCGCTCCGGGTGGCTGGAGGGAACCGCGGCGTTTATTGAGAAGATTTCGCGCGATACCGCGATGCGTCCTTTGGCCCACCTGGCTTGCACCGCCGGCACAGAGGAAGAGCTCGTTGGCTGGATCGACACGCTGGTCGACGCCGGCGTCCGCGGCCTCCTCGCCCTCCGCGGCGACCTGCCGGAGGGCGGCATGCCCGAAGGTCATCTGCCGCATGCTGATTCCCTGGTCCGGCTCATTCGCCGCTGGGAATCGGACCGCGTGGCGCGCTTGGCGGCCGGGCGCTTGGCGGTGGGTGTGGCCTGCTATCCCAATGGCCACGCCGAGTCCGCCACGCCGGACGAGGACATCGACGTCCTTTTGGCCAAGCAGCGCCTGGGCGCTGATTTCGCCATTACCCAGCTTTTCTTCGACGCGGAGGATTACGTCCGCTTCGCCCAGCGCGCCCGGCTGGCGGGTGTGCGCATTCCGCTCATCCCCGGGATCATGCCGATGACCAGCCGTGCTCGGGTGGAGCGAATGTGCCAGCTGTCCGGGTTGGACGGGCCGACCAAGGTCCTTGACCAGCTCGCGGCAGCGACCTCCCCCGAGGAAGAGAAAGAAATCGGCATGCAGATTACGGCCTCGTTGGCGAAGTCGGTGATGAACGCCGGCGCCGACGGGCTGCACATCTACACGCACAACAATCCAGACATTACGACTGACCTGCTACATCGAATTGGAGTCATCCCATGACCGCATCCTTCCCCAAGGCCACGATTGAGGGCTACCCACGAGTCGGTGCCCACCGCGAGCTCAAGCGCGCGCTGGAGTCTTACTGGTCCGGCAAAATCGACGCCGAGACCTTCGAATCCGCCGCGCACTCCCTGCGCCTCGACACCTACGCCCGCCTCAAGGAGCTGGGCCTCACTGAGGATTACGCCATCCCGGCCGATGTTGCCTACTACGACCATGTCCTCGAGACCGCGCTGACCGTGGGCGCTGCTCAGGGCGAGAGCCTCGATGATGAGTTCACCCTGGCCCGCGGTAACAAGGACACCGCGCCGCTGGAGATGACCAAGTGGTTCGACACCAACTACCACTACATCGTTCCCGAAATCACCGATGACCAGACCTTTAGCGCCCGCCCGCAGCGCGTGCTGAAGATCGTCAAGGAGGCCCGCGCCGCCGGCCACACCGTGCGCCCAGTCCTCGTTGGTCCGGTGACCCTGCTGGCGCTGTCCAAGCAGGCCGAGGGTGCCACCAAGCAGCCCCTGGACCACCTCGATCAGGCAGTCGAGTCCTACCTCACCGTCTTGGCTGAGCTTCACGACGCCGGCGTCGAATGGATTCAGCTCGCCGAGCCCGCCCTGGTCGCCGACCTCGCCGCCGCTGACGACTCCACCCTCGCCGCCGCACTCAAGAGTGCCTACGGCCGCATCCTGAGCGCGGAGAAGCGCCCGCAGGTTTACCTGACCACGCCCTATGGTTCCCTCAACGCTGGCCTCGATGTCATCGCCGAGCTGCAGCCGGAAGCGGTCCAGGTGGATCTGTCCGTCGGCACCCTGGCCCTAGATAATTCCTACCTCGAGCGCGTGGCCAAGCTCGCCGAGGCCACCCACCTCGCCGCCGGCCTGGTCGACGGTCGCAACGTCTGGGCCGCCAACCTGCGCGACCTGCGCGAGAAGCTCGAGAGCCTCGGCGAAGGCGTTTCCGTAACCACCTCCGTGTCCCTCCAGCACGTGCCGCACACCGTGGAGGCGGAGACCTCCCTTCCGGTGGACGTCGCCACCTGGTTCGCCTTCGCTGATGAGAAGATCCGCGAGGTCGTCGCACTCGCCGCCGGCCCGCTGGACACCCCGGAGGCCTATGCGCAGGCCGACCGCGCCGTGCGCACCCGCGCCGAGTCCTCCCGCACCCACGACCAGGCAGTGCAGGACCGCACCGCGCAGCTGCCGGAGGGCCAGGTTCAGCGCCAGCCGGAGTTCGCCGAGCGCAACAAGGCACAGGAGGCCCTCGGCCTGCCGCAGCTGCCGACCACCACCATCGGCTCCTTCCCGCAGACTGCTGAGATTCGCGCCGCCCGCGCCGCACACCGCAAGGGCGAGCTCTCCGACGCCGACTACACCGAGGCACTGCGCAACGAGGTGAAGTCCGTCATCGAGCTGCAGGAGCGCCTGGGCCTGGACGTCCTGGTCCACGGCGAGCCGGAGCGCAACGACATGGTGCAGTACTTCGCCGAGCTTCTCGACGGCTTCGTCGTCACCGAGAACGGTTGGGTCCAGTCCTACGGCTCCCGTTGCACCCGTCCGCCAATCGTCGTCGGCGACATCTCCCGCCCGAAGGCCATGACCACCGAGTGGGCGAAGTTCGCGCAGTCCCTGTCCGAGAAGCACGTCAAGGGCATGCTCACCGGCCCGGTGACCATCCTGGCCTGGTCCTTCGTGCGTGATGATGTCCACCAGTCCGTCTCCGCCGACCAGCTCGGCGTGGCGCTGGCCGACGAAGTCCGCGACCTCGAGGAGGCCGGCATCGACATCATCCAGATCGATGAGCCCGCCCTGCGCGAGCTGTTGCCGCTGCGCGAGAAGGACCGCAAGGCCTACCTCGACTGGGCGGTGCGCTCCTTCCGCCTCGTAGCGCTCGAGGCCAAGCCGACCACCCAGATCCACACGCACCTCTGCTACTCGGAGTTCGGCCAGATCATCGACGCCGTTGCCGGTCTCGACGCCGACGTCACCTCCATCGAGGCGGCCCGCTCCCGCATGGAGCTGTTGGAGGACATCGATGAGAAGTTCCACTCCGAGATCGGCCCGGGCATCTACGACATCCACTCCCCGCGCATCCCGTCCGTGGCGGAGATGGCCGAGCTCATCCGCGCGGCACTCAAGAACGTGCCGGTCGAGCGCCTGTGGGTCAACCCGGACTGCGGCCTGAAGACCCGCGGCTACGAGGAGACCGAGGCTTCCCTGCGCAACATGGTCCTCGCCCGCGAGGAGGTCCGCGCCAGCCTCTAGGGGTTTAAATCCAAAGATTTAAACCGTCCATCGCCGTCAGCTCGCTGAGCGCGGCGATGTCTCCGTTTCCGGCCCTATCGAAGTGCAGCGCCTGGAGCCCTGCGGCCCGGGCCCCCTCGACATCATTGGCCACCGAATCACCCACCATGAGAGTGACGCCCGGTTCCACCTTTAAGCGCCGACAGGCTTCGAGGTAGGCCTCTCGGTGCGGTTTTGGCTTAGCCATCTCCACGGTGGGAAAGAGCTCCACCCCTGGCAGGTCGAGCCCGCCCGCCTTGAGCTTTCCTTCCTGCATCTCACGGGCCCCGTTCGTCAGCACACCGACCTTGAGGCCGCGGGATAGGACATGCTGGAGGGTGGGGAGGGCGTCGCCAAGCGCCTGCCAATGCTTCTCGTAGGCGGCCAGATACTTGTCATATTCCGCCAGCGCCTCCTGCTCCGTCATCTCTGGGCGGCCCAGGAACTCGCGGCAGCGCTCTACGCGCTGGCCCTGATGAGACACCTCGCCGCGCTCGTAGGCGGCGAACCATTTCTTTTCGATCTCCGCGAAGCGCTCGTGATGCCCGCCCGGCAGCCACTCCTCGACGGCCGCATGCATCGCGGCGGTGTGGTCCATGAGGGTGTCATCGAGATCGAAGAGAACGGCGCGGATCATGCTTGTAACCCTACGCAGATCGCTGACAGCGTCGCGCCGGAACAACGCATTGGTGGAAATTTCCATACAATGGCTGGCATGACTCAGAAGACCGCAACTGCAACGATGCACACCAACTACGGTGACATTGTTATCGACCTGTTCGGTAACCACGCACCGGTAACCGTTGAGAACTTCATCGGCCTAGCCAAGGGCGAGAAGGACTACACCACCCAGAACGCCAAGGGCGAGCAGTCCGGCCCGTTCTACGATGGCGCTATTTTCCACCGCGTCATCGACCAGTTCATGATCCAGGGCGGTGACCCGACCGGCACCGGCCGTGGTGGCCCCGGCTACCAGTTCCAAGATGAGTTCCACCCGGAGCTGCAGTTTGACCGCCCGTTCCTGCTGGCCATGGCGAATGCCGGCCCGGGCACCAACGGCTCCCAGTTCTTCATCACCGTGGCGCCGACCCCGCACCTGAACAACCACCACACCATCTTCGGTGAGGTCACCGACTCGGCTTCCCAGGAAGTTGTGTCCAAGATTGCTAAGGTCTCCACCGACCGCATGGACCGTCCGGCTGAGGACGTTGTCATCGAGTCCATCGAGATCGCCTAAGCGTTCTTAGCTTTTCATCCGAGCCCGCTGCCACGTGATGTGGTGGCGGGCTCGTTGTTTTAGGAGTCTGCGTGAAGAATTATCTCCGTTCGGCGCCGGTCACCGTTGTGTTCATGGTGCTGTGCATTGGGGCATGGTTGGCCACGGCCGTCCAAGGCAGGACCCTGGCCACTCCGTATTACGAAAGTTCCTTAGCCCAGGATTGGACGCTGTGGGGGCCGGATGCGGCTGCGCATCCCGCCATGGTGCTCACGGCCGGATTCATGCATCTTGATGCCGGGCACTTGTTGGTCAACATGGTGATGCTGCTCTTTGTGGGCAGGGAAGTAGAACGCGCTTTGGGTAGTGCGCTCTATGCGGCGGCCTACCTTATCTCGGTGGTGGGCTCCTCGGCCGCGGTGCTGTGGATGGATTTTGACACGCCCACAGTGGGCGCCTCCGGCGCTCTCTTTGCGCTCATGGGTCTACTCATTGGTGTGTACCGCAGCCGCGGTCTAGACCTGCGCGCACCCATCGTCCTCGTGGTGGCCAACGTTATCTACAGCTTCGTGGCGGAGAACGTCTCCGTGTGGGGGCACTTGGGCGGTTTGCTCACAGGACTGCTGTTGGCACCATTCCTCTTTCGCAAACGCACGTGGCTGCGGTGGCTGGGGATATGGCTTATTGCTGTCGTGGTAGCCGTGTTAGCGGCGCTGCGAGCTGGGCTTTGGGGATAACTCGGGCGTGTTATCCACCAAAACCTTTGTGCGAAAGAATTCCACACAAGTTATCCACATTGTGGATAACTACATTTTTGTAATTTACCGAACGTGTGCGCCAAGATAACCGCAGATCAGCAGCTTAATCGGTTGAATTCGAAGTTTTTGTGCGGGCTGTGGGAAGCGTGAAAACACTTATCCACAGGGTGTGGAGAAAGGCTGTGGAATTCGTTTTCCACAGAGTTATCCCCACCCTGTGGATAACTTTGTACCCAAGGTGTTAACAGCGCTCCGGTTGCGGGGTGGGTGGTGGTGTTTTAGTCTTTGTCGCATGGGGGATTTGGAGACTTATTTCTCCTATCGCAGTTCGGGGTTGGATCTTGTGGGGCTTGCGGTAGGCAGTGTGGATGATTTACGCGCGCGTGGTGCATCAAGGGCTGATGCTGCGGAGTTGGCTGGATTGCATGGGGTGTATTTCGGGCCGACGCGTTTTACGGGCAAGCAGCGCCAGGCGCGTGCGGCTGCGGTTGCTCAAAGGCATGATGTGGCGACGTTGAGTTTGATCGAGTCCTATACCGCCAGGGTGAAGAAGGAGTTGGATGCGTGGAATCTGCGTGTCCGCTTGGCAGGCACCCCAGCAGACCGTATCCCGAAGGTGGCCAAGGAGAGGTTGAAGCAGTTGCGGCCGCGGCGGGGGCCGGGGGTTGGGGTGCGTCTGACGTACCGGAAGGTGGGGCCGCATTCGTTGACGATTACTGATTCGCCGCTGCGCATTAGTGAGATGCGCGGGACGTTGGAGTCGATTAATCCGGCTGATTTGTTGGATGCGGCAGGCCAGGTGTTTTTCAACCAGGCGCATGGGGGCACTAAGCCTGCGGTAGCTACCAATGTGGTTGTGACCTTGGATGAGTTGGACCAGATTGCGCGGGGTGAGGGCGATGATATTGAGCTGGTACTCACCAACGGTGGGCGGATGACGGGTCGGGAGTTTGTTTCTTATAAGTTTGCTGAGGTTGGGTATGTGACGTTGGTGCATCCAACGATTGGGCCGGTGTGGTTGCACAGGGTGCGGCGTTTGGCTGGGTTTGAGCAGCGGATTATGGCCAGTGCGGAGCATCCGACGTGTGCGCGTGAGGGGTGTAATAAGCCGGCGGATTATTGTCAGGTGCATCATTTGGTGCCGTGGCAGGCGGGTGGGACCACGGATCCGCCGAATTTGACGATGTTGTGTGCTTATCACAATGGCATTAATGATGATGATCCGGATAAGCCGACTGGTGCTGGCTATGTCTTCCGGTTGCGGGGTGGGGTGGGTTATGTGCCACCCTGGGCGGAGCCGATTACGTCCCAGCCGGCGTACAAGGCAGCGCAAGCAGCATTGAAGCAGCAGGCTAACGGGGACGTACTCGACGCAGTACCGCCGGATACCTAAACCGGCTCTTCCGGTTTTGGAGTGCGTAGCGG
>NZ_KV819537.1:0-90999 GCF_001815175.1 Corynebacterium sp. HMSC034H07 | reverse complement strand
ACTGCTACCAAATAGCCGGTCGCAACAGAGAGAGGAACAGCCGCTGAGAAAGAAGAGTGCAGCGGCAAGAGAGAGAAATCGCTTCATCACAGGTCCTAATGATATGCCGTGGTGTGCGGTGAGCACGCATGCGATTTCACTGATAGAGTTACGCCTTGTGTTTCCTGGTATTCTCGCTTCCTTGCTCTCCATCATCGTGACAGTGACGTCCTCCCTGTTTGGCGCCCCCACTTCTGCGAACGTCCCCGGGGTTCTACAGGCAACGAGCACGGTTGCAGCCAGCGATGACCGCGTCGCGGCGCTGTGGCGAAACGGCAAACGCGAGTGCTCCGCGGGGTACATCGGCAATGATTGGTGGCTTACTGCTTCACACTGCTTGGGCCGCGACCTGCGTCTCACGCAGGCGGATGGTGACAACGCCAAGGTGCTCGCCTCCACCCCGGTAGCAGAGAAGTCGGACGTCGCCCTGCTGAAAGCGGAACCCATGGACGCGGAAGCCTTCGAGTTGCCCTCGCGGCCGCTGCGCGTCAATGACTCGCTCTTCCTCGTGGGCTACGGAGGGATGCACAATTTTGCCTCTGAGGCCGTGGTCCGCGTCGAAGAGACTGGGGTCGCTGGGGAGATTCAAGGCTACGATTTCGATAATCTCATCCAATCGCGCTCCATGTTTGCTTCGCGCACGTGCAACGGAGATTCCGGCGCGCCGCTCTACCAGGACACCATGATCTTCGCGGTGCACACCGGCGGTGAAGAAAACGAGGAGTGCACCGATGGCACGCGCCGTCACATGTGGCACAGCGAAATCTATCCGAATCTGCAGTCTCTGCGAACGCTGATGGATAGCTACGATGACTTCGATTCGCCCGCAGCATTCGAGGAAGCAAAGAAACACGCCCAGACCCAAAAGAAAGAATCCAAGCGCTCCAGCAGCTTGAGCAGCCTTTCCTCCTGGTAGTTCGGCAGGCATACAGGAACCGTACAGCAGATGCTCAGGGATCGGCGATAAGCTGTCTCCTTATGAAAAACGGCTTCCTGCAGCGTGCCTTCCTCGCTATTCTCCTCGCCACTGCGGCCCCCGTTCCGGCCCATGCTCAAACCATGGAGACCTCCGCCGCGCAGGGTCTCGGCATCAACGATCCCGACTGCCAGCCCACGGGTCCTGTTACCGAGCCGGTCGTTTTGCTGCACGGAACCTCGGCTAACTCGGCTGAGTGGAACGACCTCATCCCGACACTCAAGGACCAGGGCATGTGCGTCTGGGCCTTCGATTATGGCGCCGAGGACGTGGCCTACCAGAACGCCTATGACTACCTGAAGGGGATTTCGGATCTAGAATCCTCTGGGCGCGAAATAGCCAGGCAGATAGAGCACATCCGGGAGGTCACCGGAGCACACAAAGTAAACCTCGTGGGCTTCTCCCAGGGCGGCCTGCACACCAAGACCTTCACCCAGCTCTACGGTTCGCCCGATGAAGTGAACCGCGTGGTCACCATCGGCGCGAATTTTCACGGGACGACGTGGGGTGGCAGAGCAACGTCGCTAAGCACGGCAGCCAAAATTGCCCCCAGCGTGGTCAAATTCGTGGGTACCAGCGCCGGCATTCAACAGTTGGAGGGTTCGGAGTTCATGGAGAATCTCAACCAGTTGCCGGACACCGCGTCCGGCCTCACCTATACCTCCATCTACTCGCCGGCGGATAGCACTGTGACGCCGAATCAGACCTCTGAGCTGAGCGCTGTTCCGGGGGCGGATGTGGTCAACGTGGAATCGGCCCCGGTCGAACATGGGCAGCTGCCCCATGACCCGCGCGTGCACGAGCAGATTCTGTGGGGGCTCACGCGCTAGGCCGGGGTCGGCGCGGACTTGCGGGCGCGTGCAGCAATGGCGAAGGTGGCCGTTAGGCAGATAGCGAGGGCCACGAAGGGCAACGCATTCGACAGCCAGTAGGCGGTGGTGAAGGGGAGGGAATAGGCGGCGACGACGCGGATGATGGCTTCGAGCAGGAACACGACGCCCCACACGATGGTGATGTAGCGCTGGGAGGCGCGGAAGGTCGGGTATTTCCACAACCCGTTCCAGTAGGCGACGCCTTCCTTTGTGCCGTCGGTGCCAAAGCGCTGGCCAAAGTAGAAGGCAAGGGGCTTTCCAAGGGCCAGGCTGCCGAGGAAGAGCAAGCCAATAATGCCGGTAACAACGCTGCCTTTAACTAGCAGGAGGCGCTCATCGGTGCCACCGACCAGCGTGGCCAACGCCGCAGCAACGTTGAAGGCAAGGATCAACGCAGAAATCCCAGAAAAAGACTTCTGGCGCACATGCTGGATGATGCCGCCGACGAGGGGGCCGATGCTGGCGGCCAGGTAGGCATAGACGTGGTTGTTGGTTGTGGAATCGACGATCTGGAATAGCAGGATGGCCAGGCCGACGTCGAAGACGCCGAGGATGAGGAAGTTGAGCAGGCGTGGATTGAGACTCATGCCACATAGTGTGCCACAAAACATACGAATCGGTTTGTTTCTGACACATAAAAACCCTAGGGTTGGGGCATGGCTGACGTTGGACCAGGAACTTTTGGATACCTCTGTGGGTTGGCCCGCCGCGAGGAGCTCCCCGGGCCTGTGCTGACACCGATCCTCACTGGGCTGGGTCTGTCGCCGGCCGGTGCGCGCACGTATCTATCCCGTATGGTGCGCGCGGGCGACCTATCCTCGCGCCGAGCGGGGCGTTGTTCCGTGTATTCCATGGTGGGGGACTACCTTGCGGAGTTTCGTCACCTAGGTTCGCCGCGCGACTTCCAGTGGGAGGGGGCGTTTCACACGGTGATCTTCGATATCGGCGAGGATCGCCGTGCGGAGAAAGATGCCTTCCTGCGCGCCGCCCATGCCAGCGGTTTCCGGCAGCTGCGGCCCGGAGTCCTGGTGGGCGCCCACGCGCCGGGGGAGTGGGCGCAGAAAACCTTTATCGGCACCTGGTCCGTGGATGAGGACACTGCTCGCGACGTTATTGCCACCGCGTGGGACCTTGAGGATAGTGCTGCTCGTATTAGCGCGCTGGGCGACGTCCCCCCTTTGCCCACCGATGACGTTGGCATCGTCGTCGAAACTACGCGCCGCCACGCCGCCGCCTTCGCGGCGCTGCGCCGCACCCCGCCCTTCCCCGCACAGCTTCTCCCCGCTGATTTCCCTGCGGAATTGCTGGAGAGCCGCCTGCGCATGGACATCACGCCGGCCCACCGGGCGATGGCGCGGCTGTTAGAGTCGTGGCCATGATCCACGGAGCGATTGACGCGGAGGGCCGGTGCCGCCACTGGCACACGCTAGTCGACGTCGTTGCGAACAAGTGCCACACCTGCGGCGGCTGGTTCGCGTGTTCGCTCTGCCACGCGGAGTTAACGGATCATGATTTTGGACCCATGCCGAAGGACGAGCTCTGCGTCATGTGCGGGGCCTGCGGCCGAACGATGACATACGCTGAGTATTCGTCATACAAATGCCCCGCGTGCGGGCATGCCTTCAATACCGGCTGCGCGCTGCACGCGGGGACGTATTTCCGCTAGTTTTCTACGGCAAAAGCTGGGCCAGCGGGGTGCCCTCGACGAGGGTCTTGAGGTACGCCACGATATCCGGGACGTAGATGGTGAAGGTTCCGAAGGTCACTGGAATCGTCGGAAAAGCGTTGTTTGTCGGGGCCTTATTGCCGTTATTGGCTGGGGTACCACCGTTGTTGGTAGGCGCGGTGTTGTTAGCTGGGGCAGTGTTGTTGGCTGGGGCACCACCATTGTTAGCAGCGTTGCCACCGCCGCCATTCAGGCCGCAGCGCGCGATGGCCTCGTCGGCGCGGGCGACGGCGTCGCGGATCTCGCCGCCGCGCGGGTGGAAGTTAGCGGCAGCGAGCGCCTGGGACTTCTTGCTGTTGTAGTCGGACGGGTTGGTGTAGTACTTGGTGGCCTGCTCGCAGGAGATCTGGCCGGCCGGGACCTTGGCCAGGTAGTCATCCACCATGTCGGCGGAGGCAGTAGGAGCGGACAGGCCGATGGCGGCAGCAACGGAGCACAGGACAAGCTTTTTTCTCATGCGCCACATTGTGCCACAGCTTTTACACGTTTGCGTTAGCGGCTCAAGAAACGATCCACCAGCGAAGAATACGCCTTCACGGTCAGCTCCAAGTCCTCCAAGTGCAGGTGTTCGTCGTGGCTGTGCAGCTGCGAGTTCGCGCTGGCCATGTCCCGATCCTCGGCATGCAGCGCAAAACCGTAGGCATTGCCGCCGCGGCGACGAGCCACGCGCAGGTCGGAACCACCCGTCGCCAGTACCGGCAACACCTTCTTTTCTGGGAAGAATTCGTGGGCGGTCTCTTCAATGCAGCGCCACAGCTCAGTATCAGTCGAGGACTGTGTGGCGTCCTCAGTAATAAGGTGCTCGATTTCTACCTCCTCGGCCATATCTCCGAGCGCTTCACGTAGGAAATCATCAAGCTCCTCCTGGGTCTGGCCAGGGAAGGGGCGGATGTCCATCTCCAGGTAGGCGTGGGAGGGCAGCACGTTGATGGCGCCACCTGCGCGCAGGACGGTTTGGGCAATCGTCGTGTGGGAGAAGGCGTGGGCGTAGGCAGACAAATTACCGAACTTCTCATAATCTGCGGCGGTAGCGGAGCCGTCGAGAAGCGCTGCCTCCGTTGCGGGGTCGAAGCGGAAGGTCTTGACGAATCCCTGCCACACCTCATCCGTAGCCACGGGCGGCTCGGCAGCAGCGATGCGGCGAGCGACCTCACCAATCTTGACGATGGCAAAGTCCTTGCCGAAGGGCGTCGAGCCATGGCCGGCATCGCCGTGTACGTGCAGACGGCGCTGGCCTGCGCCCTTTTCGCCGACGTTGAAGCCGAGCGCGCCGGGCAGGTGGCTACCGCCGGTCTCCGAGAGGCAGTTGCGTACCGAATAGGCCTCTGGGTGGTGCTTGTCCATCCAGATGGAGCCCAAACCGCCGCGGGCCTCCTCGTCCGCCATGCCGACAAAGGCCAGGGTGCCGCCGGGATTGCCGCGCTTGGCGACGTCCCTGGTCACCGCCGCCATCGTCGCCGTAATAAAGAGCATATCCACCGCGCCGCGGCCGTAAAGTTTGCCATCTTCGATGACGGCGTCGAAGGGCGGCTTGGTCCACTTGGGCTCGTCGACGGGCACGACATCCGTGTGGCCCATGAGCGTCAGCGGCTCCTTGTCCGGGTTGCCCGGAACGGTCACCACGATGGTCACGCGGCCTGGGTGCGATTCATAGCGTTGAATCTCCACCGGGGTACCGTTGAAGAACTTCTCCAGAGTATCCGCGTTGCGGACCTCGTTGCCGGAGTCAGGCGTGAGGTCATTCACGCAGGCATTGCGAATAAGCTCCTGGAGTAGCGCGAGGGTGTCGTCATAGAGCGTGGAATCCATGGCCTAGAGGTTAGTCCGGACCGAACAAAACACGCGGATTTACCACAACTTGAACGGTGTTCAAGTAAGGTTTCCCGCATGAGCATCGTAGATATCGCACGCGAGAAGGCCCTGGAGCAGGGCATCGGCCTGAACGAAGAAGAACTGCTGCAGGTCCTTCAGATCCCGGATGAGCAGCTGGAAGAGATTGCGGACATCGCGCATCAAACCCGCCTCAAGTGGTGCGGTCCGGACGTCTCCGTGGAAGGCATCATCTCCATTAAGACCGGCGGCTGCCCGGAGGACTGCCACTTCTGCTCGCAGTCGGGCCTTTTCGAGTCCCCCGTGCGTGCCGCGCGCCTCAACATCCCGGAGCTGGTGGAGGCCGCCAAGAAGACCGCCAAGACCGGCGCCACGGAGTTCTGCATTGTGGCGGCCGTTAAGGCCCCAGACGAGAACCTCCTGTCCCAGGTTGCCGAGGCCATCCCGGCCATCCTCGATGAAGTTGATATCGAAATCTCCCTATCCCTGGGAACCCTCACCCGCGAGCAGGCCCAGCGCCTCAAGGACATGGGCGCCCAGCGCTACAACCACAACCTGGAGACCTCCAAGTCCTTCTTCCCCAACGTCGTCACGACCCACACCTGGGAGGAGCGCAAAGAGACCCTCGAGAACGTCCGTGCAGTCGGCATGGAGATCTGCTCCGGCGGCATCATCGGAATGGGCGAATCACTAGAAGACCGCGCCGAGTTCGCCTACCAGCTGGCCCAGATCGAGCCCTGCGAGGTGCCGATGAACTTCCTCGACCCGCGCCCGGGCACACCATTCGCGAACTACCCGTTGGTCCCGCTCGGTGAGGCACTGCGCGCAGTGGCCGCATTCCGCCTGGCCATGCCGTCTGTAACCCTCCGTTTTGCGGGCGGCCGCGAGCTCTCCCTGGGTGATGACGGAACCGAAAAGGGGCTGCTCGGCGGCATCAACGCCATCATCGCCGGCAACTACCTGACCACTCTGGGCAAGCAGATTGAAAAGGACGTCGACATGCTCGGCCGCATCGATCTGCCCATCAAGGCGCTCTGATGAACAGCTCGACGGAGTTGGCCGCCGCCGTCCTTGCCGGCGATGAGCCGCTGTTCCACCCCAACACGGGGAAACCACTAAGCGAGGAATTCACCTTGCACCCGGCGGCCGCGGCGGGCCTGGACGTCCCGCGCTATTGCCAGCTGTGTGGGCGCCGCATGGTGGTGCAGGTGCGCCCGGATGGCTGGAACGCGCGCTGTTCGCGCCATGGCGAGCTCGACTCAGATCATCTCTACGAGGAGGCTCTCCCGTAAGCTGGGGCACCATGGATCCCGCCGTTGCCCACGCTCACCAGTCCGCGTTGCGCTCCATCTCCCGGGTCGTCGCCGAGATCGCTGAGCCGACTCCCCCACAACAAGCACTGGACGCCGTCACCGATCAACTGCGCCGCGGCAACGTCATGGTCCTCACCGGCGCGGGCGTATCCACGGAATCGGGCGTGCCCGACTACCGCGGCCCGCGCGGTTCCCTCAGCCGGCACCGCCCCATGACCTACCAGGAGTTCCTGCACGATCCGCAGGCCTCGCACCGCTATTGGGCGCGTGCTTTCGTCGGCTGGCGGGTCATGCAAGCTGCACACCCCAACCGCACGCACTACGCGTTGGTCGAACTCGAGCGCGCCGGGCTCCTCACGGGTGTCGTCACACAGAACGTGGACGGCCTGCACGAGGAAGCCGGGCAGCGCAACCTCATTGCCCTGCACGGGGACATGCAGCACGTGGTGTGCTTGAGTTGCGGGTACGAAGAACCACGCGCGGACTACGACGCCCGCGCCGCCACAGCCAACCCGACTTACCTGCAACGCTGGGCAGTCAACAAAGAGGACGTTAACCCTGACGGCGACGTTGCCCTCAGCCAAGAAGCGGTCGAAGAATTTGTCATGCCCGGCTGCGTGCGGTGCGGCTCACAGCGCCTCAAACCAGACGTGGTCTATTTCGGCGAGCCCGTTCCGACTTTTAAAAAGGACGCCGCCTACGCGATGGTCAACGCGTCTGACTCCCTGCTGGTAGCCGGCTCGTCGCTGGCGGTGATGAGCGGCTTCCGCTTCGTTCTGGAGGCAAAGAAACAGGGCAAGCGCGTGGCCACCATCAATGGAGGGCCAGGGCGCGCGGATGACCGCGTGGACACACTGTGGCGGACCCAGGTGGGGCCGGCTTTCGATGCGGTTCTCGACGAGCTGGAGCTCTAGAGCCGCTCCAGTTCCTCGAGGACAAACTGGCATACCCGTTTATCCATGGGCATATCCTCGTGGCGAATAATCGCAAGGCGCTCGATGTCCTGGATATAGACGTTGTGGACATTCGGGCCATTGAGGAAACAGGTGTTTGGTGGAACCACGATGGCGTCGGCGCGCGTGGCGATGCACGTATAGCTCACCCCGGGTTCGACCTCGCTGCCGCGGTTCGTGGCCTCAACAATCTCGCTGCCGGTGACCTGCTGCATGCCGGCGGGGCCAAACCAGCCGTCGATAAGCGAGCGCGCCACCTCCTCCTGCCTCTCGCTGCGAAAGAGGGGGCTGGCGATTCCACCCTGGGTCGTGCCGTGATTGGGAGAGCTGATACACACCACGTGCCGTACAAACTCCGCGCTATCGTGCATGCGCATCCAGTACCGAGCCAATAATCCACCCTGGGAGTGGCCCACGAGAATCACCTGCTCCGCGCCGGTGACGGTGCGGACGGCGTTGATGTAGGCGTCGAGCTGCCGAGCGGATTCCTGCAGGGGGCCAGTGGCGCGGGTCCCGTAGTCAGGGGCGAAGGTGGCCCAGCCAGCGGCGCGGAGCATGTCTGCGAGAACCTGCCATATCCCCTTGCTGTCGCAGGTTCCGTGGAGCAAGACAACCGGCCAGGGGCGTTCGGCGGTAGGGCGCGCGGACCAGTCGTCTTCGTAGACGCCGCGTGGGCGTCTGCGGGCACCGAGGGGGAGTGGGGTCATGAAATTTCAGTTTACTCTTGACCCCTATCCAACTTTCGTACTAAGCTAAGGCTTGCCTAATACGGAACGGCGGTGAGCTCCACACCGTACGCGTTACCGGATTAGTCATGGGGATAGGGCCCGCCGCTTCACCGCGGCGGGCTTCTTTCATGGTTACACTCGCGGGCATGACCGACCTGCAGCATGTCCACTCCGTCAACGAAGCGGTTGCTCGTCTCTGCGAGCTCTATGACAGTTCCTGTGCGCTGGCACGTGAAGCATTGGCCTCAGGGGACCACGATGCCTACCGCCACGTGGTGTACCCAAAGATCACCGTGCATGTACGCCAGTGGACGCCCATCGACCGCTCCGAGCCCTTCGGTTACGTGGACCAAGAGGGCCGCTACTCGGCGGTGATATCCAAACCATGGCTGATTCGTGATTACCTGACAGAGCAGCTCACGCGGCTCACCAACAACTACCTGTGCGATCTCTACGTCGGTCAATCGGATGAGCGCATCCCGCCGGAATATATTCGGGGGATTACACAGATTCCCCAGGACCGTGGCGACATCCCCCGGCCCACCCTCGATGCGGTGCATGACGGAATCGTGGACGGCGCTTGGAAGGCTTTCCACGGCAAGGAAAAACCACTGTTCCATTTTGGTGCGCAGCGCTTCGACATTGCCTGCGCCCGCATCGAGCACTACACCGGCATCGAGGTGGACACCGTGCAGAAGTACATCCTGTTCACCAACTACGCCATGCACACCACCGAGTTCGTCAAGTTCGGGCTGCGCGAATTGGCGCGGGAAGACTCCCGCTACACCGCGCTCGTGCTGCCCACGGGGGAGACCATCCACCCCAATGACGCGGTGCTTCTCGACGTCGACGAGCTCACCCTCACCTCCCGCTACCAGATGCCACGTTTTGATCTCATCACCGCCGGCGGCGATGGCATCACGATGATCAACATCGGTGTCGGCCCCTCCAATGCCAAAACCATCACGGACTGCTTGGCAGTCCTGCGCCCGGAGGCCTGGATCATGATCGGCCACTGCGCAGGGCTTGATGGCCGCATGCGCATCGGTGACCTCATCCTGGGCAATGCTTATCAGCGCGAAGACCACATCCTCGACGGCACCGTCACCACCAGCAACCCGATTCCCGCCATCCCGGAGATCCAGCGCATGCTGGAGGCCGCCGTCGACGAGGTCTATGGAAAAGACAATTCGCTCATGCGCACCGGCACGGTGCTCTCCACCGATGATCGCAACTGGGAATGGCGCACCTCCCGTGATCTGTGGGAGTGGCTGCGCCACTCCACCGCGGTGGCAGTAGATATGGAATCCTGCACCCTCGCCGCCAACGGCTACCGCTACCGCATCCCTTATGGCACGCTGCTGTCGGTCTCCGATCTCCCTCTGCATGCCGTGCCCAAGCTTCCCGCCCAAGCGCAGGCCTTTTATTCCAATTCGAAGGAGGCACACGTGATGTGCGCGGTGCGCGCGGTGGAGGCTTTGGCGGAAAATCCGGAGCGGCTGCGCACCCGCAAATTGCGCCGAACGGTAGGAGAGGTACCGTTTCGCTGAGGTTGATGATTAGACTGAGGGAAATGCACAATCTGGCGAAGGAGACCTAGACGATGAGCACCCCGGAGTGGTGGAACCCGGAACGCGAGAACCTGACGTGGGAGGTCTTCGGTGAGGCCAGTCGCTCCCTGTCCCAAGAAATCGTGGATTCGGGTTGGTTCCCCGACCTTATCGTGGGCGTGGCCCGCGGTGGATTGATCCCAGCCGGCGCTATTGGCTACGCCATCGGGGTCAAGGAGATGGGTGCTATCAACGTGGAGTTCTACACCGATATCGGTGAGACCCTCCCGGAGCCGATTCTCCTTAACCCGCAGCTGGACACTGATTCGCTCAAGGGCAAGAAGGTCCTCGTCGTTGATGACGTGGCGGATTCCGGCAAGACCCTCGACCTCGTGGTCAACCTGCTCGAGCAGACCGCGTCCGAGGTCAAGTCCGCGGTGATCTACACGAAGCCGACCACCATCTTTGAGCCGGACTTCTCGTGGAAGAAGACCGATCAGTGGATCAACTTCGCATGGTCCGTCCTGCCAGTCATCACCCGCGACGGCTCTTTCAAAGACGGCCACTAGTGTCGGAGCACGCAGCCGGGTCTTTCCGCGCGGCCTTTAGCTCGCCCGCCCGCTTCCGCAAGGAGGTGTTTGGCGGGCTTGCTGTTGCGCTCGCCCTCATCCCGGAAGTTTTAAGTTTCTCCATCCTCGCCGGACTCGACCCCAAGGTGGGGCTCTTCGCCTCCGTCATCATGGCGATGTCCATCGCCATCACCGGCGGGCGCCCGGCCATGATCTCTGCTGCAGCTGGCTCTGTCGCCGTGGTGATCGCACCACTTGCCCACGAGCATGGCCTGCAGTACGTGCTGCTGACCATCTGGATGGCGGGAATTCTCCAAGTAGTGATGGCAGTGCTGGGCGTCGCCAAGCTCATGCGTTTCATCCCCCGCAGCGTCATGCTGGGGTTTGTCAACGCCCTGGGCATCCTCATGTTCACGGCGCAGCTGAGCCACCTGTGGCAGGTGCCGTGGCTGGTCTACCCCCTTGTCGCGCTAGGCCTCGTCATCATGGTGGTGTGGCCGCGGATTACCACGGTGATCCCCGCCCCGCTCGTCGCGATTATCGTGGTTAGCGCACTCACTGTGATTTTCGGCTGGCAGGTTCCCAACGTCGCGGACCAAGGCGAGCTGCCGACCTCCCTGCCCGGTTTTGTTATTCCGGACTTACCTTGGACGAAGGAGACTATTCTCCTCTGCCTTCCCTATGCATTGGGCGTTGCACTCGTCGGCCTTATGGAATCCCTGCTGACCGCCAAGCTTGTCGACGACCTCACGGATACCCACTCCGATAAGACGCGCGAATCCGTGGGCCAGGGCATCGGCAACATGCTCGCCGCGGCCATCGGCGGCATGGGCGTGTGCGCAATGATCGGCCAGACCATGATTAACGTCAAGGAATCCCAGGCGCGCACGCGCTTGTCGACGTTCCTCGCCGGCGTCTTCCTCCTCATCCTCATCCTCGTGTTGGGGGATACCGTAGGGAAAATCCCCATGGCTGCTCTCGTGGCGGTCATGTTCATGGTGTCTTTCCACACCGTGGATTGGCGCTCGGTGCGCACGATTCACCGCATGCCTCTGAGCGAAACCCTCGTCATGCTCGTGACGGTCATTGGCACCTTGGCCACGAATAACCTGGCGGTCGGTGTGATCCTCGGCGTCCTCACCGCCTCGGTGGCCTTTGCGCGCCGCGTGGCGCACCTGGTGTCGGTGGAGCTGGAGGGCAACGTCTACACCGTGCGCGGCCAGCTCTTCTTCGCCTCTTCGAACGACTTGGTCTACGCCTTCGATTACACCCTGCCGGTGGACAAAATCATCGTGGATTTCTCGGAGGCCGATATTTGGGATGCCTCGACCGTCGCGGTACTCGAGTCCGTGGAGAACAAGTACGCAAGCCGTGGCATAGCGGTGGAATTCCGCGGCCTCGATGGCGTTAGCCTCGCGCGCTACCAGAGGATTTCCGGTTTGAGTTAGGTAAACCTATCAGAAAAAGTCTTATGACGTGCGAGTTTGCTTAAGATCGCCTTGCTAGCGTGCCCGAATTTTTTCTGTATTGTGGGTAACACCAAACAGACGAAAGGAATCACTTTCATGGACGAGAAGCTGCAAACCCTCCTTAACGAGCAGGTCATCAACGAGCACGGCGCAGCCCTGATTTACACCCAGCTGGCCTACGAGATGGACAACCTGTCCTTCCCGGGCATGCGCGATTGGTTCTTCAAGCAGGCAGAGGAAGAGCGCGAGCACGCACAGAAATTTGCTGAGCACCTGCTGGACCGCGGCTACCGCGTCGAGCTGGGGGATATCCAGGTCGGCTCCGTCAAGGCCGCCACCCCGCTCGATGCCTTTGAGGCCTCCCTCGCGCATGAGCAGAAGGTCTCGGAGCAGATCCGGGAGATCGCCCGCACCGCGGATGCCGCCGGGGATCTCGATTCCCGCGCCCTCATCAACTGGTTCCTCGAGGAGCAGGTTGAGGAGGAGTCCACCGTGTCCGAGATCATTGACCAGCTCAAGCTGGTGGGCAATGACGGCTCGGGCCTGCTGCGCATCGATGGTTCGCTGGCGCAACGGTAACGAAGCCATATAGTTTGCACGAATTCTCCCACAGCCCCCTGCGGTTGGTGGGAGAATTTCTTTTATGACTACAACGCGCCTGATGCTCATTTGCGGTGCCCTGGCCGGCCTTGTGATCGCATTGGTCGGCGGCACGTGGCTGGCGGCAACGAACATGGCGCTGGGAACCTTCTTCTTTGCTCTTGCCGTCATGCTTGGTCCGTTTGCAGGACTTGCCCTCTTGTTGGGCGCGGCTGCGGCATCGACGGCGCTGAGCCGCTCCTTGTTTAGCGTGGGCGGCTTGTTCCTCGTGGGAGCGATCTCGACGTTGTGGGCCCACGGCACGCTGTCGCTTCCGCTTTTCGTGGCGGGCACCCTGACCGGCGCTATTGCGGTCTGGCTACACTGGGCGCATGGCCACTTTGCTCTTCGACCTCTACGGCGTGCTCATGCGGCCCGCTGGGAACGCTGAGCTGGAGGATTATCTCCGTCCCGAAAACCCGGAGCACTTTTGGTCGCTCTATGAGGAGTTTCGCCCAGCTTATAATTCTGGGCACCTGAGTGATTCGCAATATTGGGGGCGCATCCGCGCGCTGACTGAACTGGACTCCTTTGACGTCAGCCACGCGACCGAACTGGACACTGAGCGCCTGCTGGTTGCCGACTCACAGGTAGTTCGTGCGGTGCTAAACCTCATCGGTCAAGGCCACAGCGTCGGCATCCTAGCGAATGTGCCGGCGGTACTGGGAACCCGGATCCGCCAGACGCAGACCTGGCTTCAGGAATGCGCCGCCGTGACGCTGAGCTGCGATATCGGGGTAGCTAAACCAGATCCGGAGGCCTACCTCGTGGCCGTCGATGCCCTGGGCGCGCAGGCCAAGGACACGCACTTCTTCGATGATCGGCCCGACTTCGTCACTGGCGCGCAGCGCCTCGGGCTCAAGGCCCACCTTTTTACGGGCATCAATTCGATCCCTTTTTAGGCAGCTTTCGCCTCGCGGCCGAGCTCCAGCGGTACGCGCAGCAGTGGATCGAGCGCCACAGCGCGGGTACAGGCGCGCACAATTTCGGTGTGCGAGGGGATCATGCGCAGCTCCACTGGGTGATCGGTGGCCTGGCGCACGGCGGAAGCAAAGAGCTTCGGGGCCGCCGGATCATCCGAAAAGGCACCGCCGGCCACAACGAGAGTATCGGGCGTGTGCTCCGTCAACAGCTCAGCGGCGGTGGTGCCGAGGGAGCGCGCGCGGTCGTCGAGAAGCGCTCGCGTCTGATCGTTAGCATTCGCCACCACGTCTGGGAATGAGTCTCCGCCGGTCTCATTCAGTATCGCCTGCGTGGCCAGGGCGTCAGCACCGTCGAGTTCGAGCTGCACAATTTCATCGCCGACTGTGAGCGCAGCACCGACGGAGTCATCCGCGTAGAGCACCATGACGGGCTTTTCCGCGCCCAGCTCCGCGGACTGCGTTTCGGATCCCAGGATGGCGGGGATGACGGAAGACACGACAACCGGAACGCCGAACTGGTACTCCAGACGGCTGGCGATGTCCATCTCGTCCCAGCCCAGGTTGTGGGCAGTGATGCGTCCGGCCTCGTTGACGCTGCCGGAGGTGGTCACGCCGACTGAAACCAAACGGAGATCCAGGCCGGTCATGAGGCGATTGGCACCAGCGATGATGTGCTCGATGACATCGCTTGCACTCAAACGCGAAACCGGGGTAGCCACGTCTTCCTCGCGGAGGGTGCGCCCCTTGGTATCGAAGAAGGCGATGTGGGTAAAGGCGGTACCAACCGCAATGCCGGCGAGCATCCAGTTATTATCCGCTACCTCTAGGGGCACGGTGGGGCGTCCGCGCCCGCGGGACTGAGTCAAATCCGTGCGCTCGCGAATCAGCCCAGCGCCCAGCAGCGCGGCAGTGGCGCGGGTAATCGTGGGCTGGGATAGCCCCGTGGCTTCGACAAGTTCACTGCGGGTCACAACGGGATTGAGTCGAATGATGTGGAGGCACTTCGCCGCCGGGGTGCGGGGGCGAGTGAACACGGGACCAGATTTAATCATGGCGCAAGTATAAATTCACCAGACCGCATTGTCTAATAGAAATTGGGATTCAGTAGACATCATAGTCTAGAAGTGTGCCTGCGTTAGAGTGGTGTTCATGGATTCTGTTGCTGTGTACTGCGGCTCCGCCGTCGGAAACTCTGAAGCCTATGGCCAAGCCGCACACCTTTTGGGGGAGGAGCTCGCGCGGCGCAACCTCACCCTGGTCTATGGCGGCGGTGACGTGGGCCTGATGGGCATCGTCGCGGATTCCTGCTTGGCAGCCGGCGGCACCGTCATCGGAGTAATCCCGCGGCAGCTCGTCGATTACGAGATGTCACACCAGCGGGTAACCAAGCTCGAGGTCGTGGACACCATGGCGCAGCGCAAGACGCGTATGGAGGAACTCGCGGATGCCTTCGTGTGCCTGCCGGGCGGCGTGGGAACTCTAGAGGAGCTCACCGAGGTACTTACCCTGCAACAATTAGGCAACCTTGATGGCCCGGTGGGCCTAGTAGACGTCAACGGTTTCTGGCAGCCGTTTATAAACATGTACTCCGCAATGGTGCAGGAGGGGTTCGTTCAAAAACGCTTCCTCGACGCGCTCGTGGTCAGCCCGTTTCCAGCTGAAGTCCTGGATCAATTTGCATCATGGACGAGCCCGGGAAGTAAGTGGAGCAACAATTAGCTAACAACCTGGTAAATAAGGCGGCGCTGGGTTGGCCCAACCCCCTGGATCTTCGTTAGACTTCGCCCTTATGAGTTTTGACCAGAACGCAGAGCGCCAGCCTTCGCTGCTGGACGCGTCGTGCGATAACTTCGTCCACGACCTCGCGCAGCTCACGCCCACCGATGCCACCGCGTGGGGAATTCCCGGCTTCGATGGGGAGCTGGAGGATTTCTCCCCGGAGTACTACTCCTCCGTGGCGGATCGCACTCGTGAGATGATGGCGGATCTCGACGCCCTCGATGACACCACCGACGAGTCTGATGATGACGATGACTTCGATGAGGTGGACTACGTCACCGCCGCCGTCTTGCGCGACCGTCTCTGCCTGGATCTTGACCTACACCATGCCGGTGAGGACATCCGCTGCCTTAACAACATTGCCTCCCCGGTGCAGACCATCCGCGACACCCTCATGCTCATGCCGAAGGACACCCCGGAGCAGCTTGATGCGTTGCGCTCGCGCCTGTCGAAGGTGGCGGCCTCCCTCAACGGCTACAGGGAGTCCCTCACGGAGGCGGCGTCGCGTGGCATGGTGGCGCCGCAGCGCCAGATCTCCGATGTCTTCGTGCAATGCGAGCGGCTTGCCGACGCCGGCTCCATGCTCGAGGACCTTGGCGTTGAGGGCCCAGAGGTGGACGCGGCCAAGGAAGCCTTCGGCGAGTTCGCCGATTGGCTCTCAAACGAGCTGCAACCACAAGCACCATCGCAAGACGCGGTGGGTCGCGAGCGCTACGAGCGCTTCTCCAGGCTCTTCGTCGGCGATGTCGTGGACCTCGATGAGGCCTATGAGTGGGGCATGGACCAGGTGCGCTCCATCAAGGCGGAACAAGAAAAGATCGCCCACGAGCTCTATGGCTCCGACGTCACCGTGCGCGCAGCTATGCGCAAACTCAACGAGGAGGAGCGTTACCAGCTGCACGGCACCGACGCGTTAGTGGAGTGGATGCAGTCCACCGCGGACCGCGTCATCAAGGACCTCGACGGCACCGCCTTCGACATCCCGGAGGCGGTTAAAGAAATCGAGTGCTGCATTGACCCGGCCGGCACCGGCGGTATCTTCTACACCTCGCCGTCTGATGACTTCTCCCGCCCCGGCCGCATGTGGTGGTCCGTACCGGCTGGCCAGGAGCTTTTCCACACCTGGCAGGAACTAACCACCGTCCACCACGAGGGCGCGCCGGGCCACCATCTGCAGATTGGTGCCGCGCTGACCCAGCCGGATCTCAACCTATGGCGCCGTGCGGTGACGTGGAACTCCGGCCACGGTGAGGGCTGGGCTCTGTACGCTGAGGCACTCATGGCGGAGCTGGGGTACATGGATGATCCGGGCTTCCGCATGGGGCTTCTCGACGCCCAACGCTTCCGCGCCGCCCGCGTCGTGGTGGACATCGGACTCCACCTGGGCAAGGCGTTGCCGGAGTGCACCGCGTCCGGCGTCTGGGACAAGTCCCACGTCAAGACCTTCATGCGTGAGAACACCGCGATGGATGATGCCAACCTCTCCTTCGAGGTCACCCGTTACCTGGGCTGGCCGGGCCAGGCGCCGTCGTATGCCTTGGGCCAGCGCCTGTGGCAGCAGACCCGCGACGCCGCAGTCGAACAGGGGATGGACGTACGTGATTTCCACTCCCAGGCATTGGCTCTGGGCTCAGTGCCGATGTCGATCCTGCGCGAGACGATTCTGGACTAGCTGTCAGACTCTTGGATTTATCCACACCTGACTCTTGGATTTATCCACTAGTGACTCTGTAATTTATCCATGTTTCGGACTAGGGTACCTGGTATGTACCTGCCGCGAATTGTTGATGCAGAAGTAGAAAGAGGCCTTCGCGTTGCCGGAGCCCTCTTCCTGAAAGGCCCCCGCGCGAGCGGCAAAACGTCGACGGCGCGCCAGTTTGCTAAGTCTGTCATTCAGCTTGACCGTGACACTCCTGAAGCAAACGTTGCTCGCATGCAACCGGCACTAGGGCTTCAAGGGGCGCGGCCCCGGCTTATCGATGAATGGCAGGTTGTTCCTGCTATCTGGAACGAAGTGCGTCATGCGGTCGATGACTCGCGAGAAAAGGGACAGTTCCTCCTCACGGGTTCCTCGACCCCCGATGACGATGCCACCCGCCATTCGGGGGCTGGGCGTATTCGCTCGATTCAGTTGCGTACGTTGAGCCTGGCAGAGCGTGGAGATTTGGCTGAGCGCGTATCACTAGGCGCGATTATTTCCGGCAATCAGGATCCCACGGCTGGGACGGACGCCACCGTGGCGGATTATGCCCGCTGGATCGTTGCCGGTGGCTTCCCAGAGTTTTTCGACCTTGATCCTCTAGATGCCCAAGAGGGGATGGAGTCTTACCTCACGGAGATGAGCGAGCACGACTACCCGGAACTTGGGGGTCCGCGCCGCGATCCGCGCCGTTTCCAGTCTTTTCTTCGCGCCTACGCGGGGCTAGTTGCTCAACCGGCCACCGCTGCAGCGATTCGTAAACGCATTGGCGAGCTCAGCAGTGCTACTCCTATGCCGGCAGCAGAAACCGTCAACGTTATTCATGATTTTGCTACACGTTTGTTCCTAGTTGAAGACCAGCCCGCGTGGTCACCAAAGACGAGATCTAAGACAACCATGGTTCAGATGCCGAAGCGTCAGCTCGCGGATCCTGGCTTGGCAGCTGCATTGTTGGCGGTTGGGCCAGACAAACTGCTTGGTGATCTAGAGACTTTGGGCATTCTCTTTGAGGCGCAACTGGTGCACGATCTGCGCGTTTATGCTCAAGCATTAAGGGCACGAGGCGTCTTCCATCTGCGGGATATGAAGGGCCGCGAAGAAATTGACGCGATAGTGGAACTCAGGGATGGCTCGTGGGTGGGATTTGAAGCGAAACTTTCGCACAACGAGGTCGATGCCGCGGCGGCACATTTGTTAAGAGTGGCAGAGAAGGTCTCCTTGCCACCGGCCGCTCTCATCGTGGTTATTCCCAGCGGACCAGCTTTCCAACGGTCAGATGGAGTGTGGGTGGTTCCACTAGCGGCGCTTGCGGAATAGCCGCAAAATCTGCGGCAGGTAGCCGGCGATGACCAGCACGATGATGAGCCGGATAATCTGCACGGCCACCACGGCTGGGCCCGCGCCTCCTTCCGCAGACAGCGCAAGCACCGTCTCCAGCGCGCCGGGTGAGGTGGCGAGGTAAGCCTCGAAGTAGGTTATGTCCAGCCATGCGGTCAGAGGCAGGGCGGTCAGTGCGCACACGCCGATCACGACAATGATAAAGAGGATCGTCGCCGGCAGCTGCTTGGCGAAGGCCCGCAGTGCCGGCACCGAAAGCCCGCCACCGCAGACCCAGCCAATGGACATAAACGCCATGATCTTGAACACGTAGAGCGGCTCCAGAGTGTGGCCGGCTGGAATAACCTGCGCGACCAGCACCGTCAAGATGAGCGGCCCCAATACAGCAGCAGCGGGCAAACGCACCAGCTTGCCCAGTTTTTCACCAACCACAGCGATGGCGAGGGTCAGCAGAACGACCCACCACGTGATCTCGCCGTCGACGCTCATGTCGACGCCTTTTCCTGCGGGGGCATCTAACAAGGAGACCACCAAAGGCAGCGACACCGACACCGCCAGAAGGCGCAGGTATTGTGTCAGCGCCACGTAGCGGTAGTCCGCGCCGAGTTCGCTAGCTAGTGCCGGCATGAGGGAGGCCCCGCCCGGCAGCATCGACAAAATACCCGTCTCCCAGGAAATATCCTTCGGCTGCGAACGATGCAGCAGAACACCGCCAGCGACGCCGATTAAAACAGTAATGAGTGACATCGTCACCGCAGCCGGCACAAAGCCGATGAGGGTGGAGGCAGGAACTAAGGTCAGAGGTATGCCCGCCATCATTCCGATGAATCCGCGGGCGACAGAATAAAAGTGCTCGTTAACGGCGAGTTCTTTGCCCGTCGTCAAGGCCATGGCTCCCGAGACCACGATGGCGCCGAGGATCCAGGCTGCGGGTACGTGAAGGTAGCTAAACAATGCCCCGAGTGCTGCAGACCCCGGGGCCACGATGACCCATCTCGTACGAACAGACATGGAATCGAGTTTAATGATGGACATGGATTTCGGATTAAGCGGTTGGGCGATTCTCACCATCGGCGCTGCCGTGGCCGGATGGATCGATGCCGTCATTGGTGGCGGCGGGCTCGTGCTCATTCCGCTCATCCTGGCGGTCGCGCCCCAGCTTGCGCCCGCCACAGCCCTGGCCACGAACAAGGTGGCGGCGGTCTCTGGAACGGCCTCTGCTGCCATCACACTCGTCAAGAAGGTCCGCCCGCCGAAAGGTGAGCTCATCCGCATGGGACTCACCGCGCTGGTGTGCTCCGGGCTGGGTGCGACGGCAGCCGCACTCATGGACAAGGACGTCATGCGGCCGGTCATCATCGTGCTCATGGTGGCAGTCGGCATTTTCGTGGCCTTTCGCCCAGACTTCGGCAGCGGCGAAGGGGACGGTATCCGTGGCGGCTGGCGCACGTGGACCGGGTTAGCCGCCGTGGCGGCCATTGCCTTTTACGACGGTATTTTTGGGCCCGGCACCGGCATGTTCCTCATCATGGCCTTCACCGCCATCTTTTCCCAGAACTTCCTTACCTCCGCCGCGATGTCCAAGGTGGTCAACACATGTACCAACGTCGGCGCGCTCGTGGTCTTTATCGTGGGCGGGCACGTGGTATGGGGCCTAGCACTTGTTCTCGCAGCGGCAAATATCATCGGCGCGCAGCTGGGCGCGCGAACAGTGCTCGGCGGCGGTGCGAAGCTCATCCGCTATGCACTGCTCACTCTCGTCGTGGTGATGAGCGTGTACCTGGCCTGGCAGCAGTGGGGTTAAATCCGGTTCTTCGTCTTTGCGGTTGCTACCGCATTCCACGGATCCTCCGGCCACGGGTGCTTGGGATAGCGCCCGCGCATGTCGGCGCGCACCCCGGCATAGGGCCCAGACCAGAAGCTCGCTAGATCATCGGTGACGGCAAGTGGCCGGCCGGCGGGGGATAACAGATGAAATTGCACGCGATGGCCGCAGTATTCGGGAGACTCCGCCAACCCGAAACATTCCTGCAACTTGATGGAGACCACTGGGCGCTCGCCGGACCAATCGATCCTCGCAGCACGTCCGGACGGAACCGATAACCGTTCCGGCGCGAGCTCATCCAAGCGGCTAGCTTCGGGCCACGGCAGCAGGCGCTGCAGCGCCGGATACATGTCTGGGCGCTTACCGGAAGCCAGTTCATACAGCTCCGGCTCCAGCCAGCTCAGATCATCACCGTCCACGTCCGGCCATGGCTCACCGTATGCAGCGTGTAAGTGCCGCATACGTTCCCGCAGGTTCTGGGCCTTCTCGCTGAAGTGAAACAGGTTTAAACCCTGTCCGGAGTTACGGAGTGCCTCCACTGCCTCATCACCGGAGACCTTCACTGGGGTTTCCGACAATACGATGGCGCCTGCCGCACGCACACGGATTCCCCGCACTTTGGAGCCGTCGAGAAAAGCCCGCGTCTCTTCGGTCACGCCGATGATCTCGAGCGCGTCTTTTTCCGCAATCGGCACTGCTTCACGAATGATGGCGTTTCCAGATTGCGCCAACGACACCTCAGCCACCGCCAACCACTCGTGACCATCCTCGAGAAACCGCGCGCGGGTGCCACTCGCCAACAAATACTCCTTGTCACCTACGCGCTTAGCCACGAACTCTGGGAAAGCGGTAGCAACCACCACGCCTGGGTCCACCGGACCCTTGTTAGGCACCAAGCGGGCCAGCCGCTTCGGGTCCGAATCATCCAGGCGGGCAATCGTCTGCGCCGCCCCCGCACCGTACTTCAACAGTGCCGCGCCCCACCGTGGGTGCGTCGGCAGTAGCGCCAGCTCTTCGCCAGCGTTGAGCAGATCTAGGGTGCGGTGGGCGTCGGCAAGCGCGGGCCCCGGTGGGGGATCCAGCAACGGGAAGTCCGGTCCCGCGCCCCAACAGTCCATGAACAACGCCGCCTGCGTGAGGTCCGCAGAGAGGATCTCCGGGGTGACGTGCGGGGAAAAGTGCTGGTAGTCCTCCTGCGAATAGCAGCGGACGACGGTACCCGGCGCCTCACGCCCGGCACGTCCGGCGCGTTGGTCGGCGCTGCTTTTCGACGTCGACACCGTCACCAACCCACTCATCCCGCGCTGCACATCCCGCTTGGGCACGCGGGATAAACCGGCATCGACGACGGTGCGCACGCCCGGCACGGTCAGTGAAGATTCCGCGATGGAGGTGGCCACCACGATGCGCTGCTCTCGCGTATACAGTGCCGCGTCCTGCTCTTGCGTGGTTTGGCGGCCGTGGAGCGGAAAAACGTTGTGGCCGCTCAAGGCATCACACACCAGGTTGACCTCGCGCACACCCGGCACAAAGACCAGCGTGGACTCGTGCTGCCGCGCGGCAACCCTCGCCACGCCTTTCCAAAAGTCTCGATCTCCCGCAGCGCGCCCCGGAATCGGTTCATAGGAGATGTTGAGCGGATATGTAACGGCCTCAGTGGAATGGATCGGCGCCCCTCCCATGAGCTGGGAGAAGCGGGAGGCGTCGACAGTCGCGGACATGGCAATGACCCGAAAATCATCGCGGAGCTGCGCCAACTCCAAGCACATGCCGAGTACGAGGTCAGTATCGAGCTGGCGCTCGTGGACCTCGTCGATGGCCACGGCACCAACGCCAGAGAGTTCCGGATCCCGCAGCAAGCGGCGCAACAGAACGCCGGGGGTAACGAATTCAACGTCCTGACCCTTCCGGGAATCACCGCGCACCGCATAGCCGATGCGCTGACCAGACAACTCCTGCAAGCGGTTGGCCGCAGCGCGCACCGCCACGCGGCGTGGTGCGGTAACGAGAACCTTTCCCTCCACCTGGTTAGCCAACGCCGGTGGAACGAGCGTGGTCTTACCCGTGCCGGGCGGGGCCTGGATCACGACGTGGCTGTCTGCAGGAAGCGAATCAATCGTTTCCAGGACGGGAAGCCCCTTGCCGATCGCCTTGAGATCAAACATCGAGATCCTGGCGCTCCCACCTATCTTCGTTGTCCTCCAGCGTGCGCACCACACGACCGGGTTGACCCAGCACCAGTGACCTATCCGGGATATCTGTGGTGACCAGTGTGTTCGCTCCAACGACACAATCCTCGCCGATGGTCACGCCCGGCAGCACCGTGACGTTGGCGCCGAACCACGTGTTGCGCCCGACGCTAATGGGCTTCGCAATCTCCCAGCCCTCCGCCCGCATCTCATGATCGTTGACGGGGTGGCCCACCGTGATGAGCGAGCAATTCGGCCCGATCATGACGCGGTCTCCGAGGGTTACAGGCGCCTGCGCCAGGATTGTCGCACCAAAGTTGATGAACACGTCTTTTCCGATGGTCACATTGCAGCCATACTCGACGTTGAGCGGCGTGTGCAGCCCGGGAACCTCGGACTCGGGCGACAACAGTTCCCGCAAAATCTCCTTCGCGCGCTCTGGGTTGGTGTTTTGCAGCTCATTGAGCTCCTTGGCCAGCAGGAAGCCGCGTCGATGTTCGGCGCTAACCTCCTCGTTGACACTGGGCATGAACCACTGCCCGCTGGTCATGCGTTCAAAGGATCCTTCGTCTGGGTGATGCATGTCAGCCATCCTATTCCCTCCTCTTAGTCTCGAGTCAGAACATCGAGAGCGGCACGGTGAAGGAAAACCTTGGAGCGGCCTTGTTGGATTTCTTCTAGGATTCCTAAATCTACGAGATGCGCCAGCCACGCGCTGGCGGTTTGGCGTTTGACGAAGCCCGTCTCTACCACGTCAGTAATGCGTACATAGGGCTTGATAAGAATGAGCTCGGCCATCTCGAGGGGATGGTTAATCACGCCCGCAGAACGTATTCGTTGCGCAGTGTTTTCCTGGATAGCCCGAAGCTGGGTAATCATCGAGGAGGCGTCGGCAGCCGCTGCGTGAACGCCGCGGATCATAAAAAGAAGCCAGTCTTCCCATGCTCCCTTAGCTGTCACAGCGTTGAGATGGCGATAGTAGTCTGCTTTGTTTCCGACGATATACCCGGACAGGTACAAAACCGGCAGCTCAAGAAGATCTTCTTGGATGAGGTAGAGGACGTTAAGGATTCGTCCAGTGCGCCCATTGCCATCGTAGAAAGGATGGATTGCTTCAAATTGATAGTGAAGCAGTGCCATCTTTACAAGGGAATCAACGTCGTGGCTGCAATATATATAGTCCTCCCACGCTGCGAGATGGTCCTCGATAATCTCCCTTCCTTCAGGTGGGGTGTAGAGCCTCTCCTTCGTTACAGGGTTACCGATAAACGTGCCCGGAAGTGAACGCACCTCGGCCTGAGTATCTAGAAGGGTGCTGCATACGATTTTTGCTGTCTTTTCTGATAGAGGTCGCTGCGATAGTGAGGAAAGTCCAGCGTGGAGCGCGGCGTTATAGCGAAGAGCCTCCTTGGTGGCAGGAGTCGGCTCGGCATCGACGTGCCACGCCGCACGGAAGAGCTCGTCATTAGTGGTGACGATGTTCTCAATCTCGGAGGAAGCACGAGCCTCACGCAGTGGAATCGTTGAGGTGATGATCTCCGGGTTAGGGATGAGCTGGCAGGCCGTACGCAGTTCAGCCAGTTTTTCCTTAGCATCGATGATGGCCTTAAGCACGGGAACGGTTTCCACCACTTCTGCAGGGGGGAGGGGTGGAAGCTCATTGTAGGGGGTGTCCGGGCTATAGGTTGGCATGGTAAAAGAATAGACATGTTGAGCAGATATGTCGATTTTTTTCAGAATTTTCGACATATCTGGATGACTTGTCGATTGCGTCGACATATCGGCGTACCCTCAGACGTTGACGTGTTAACAAATTAAGAAAGGCATCCTTATGGCGAAAATCGGCATCATCCTCGGCTCTACCCGCGACGACCGCGCCGGACTGGCCATCGCCCAGTGGGTCACCGACCTCGCTCAGGGGCGCGACGTGGACTACGAGCTCATTGACCTCAAGGCCTTCGACGTTCCGATCCTCACCACCTCCGTCATTCCTATGGCGGCAAACAAGAATTACGAGGATCCGCAGGTGCAGGCTTGGTCCGATGCTGTCGATTCCTGCGACGGCTATATCTTTGTCACCCCGGAGTACAACCACTCCGTGCCGGGCGCTTTCAAGAACGCCGTCGATTCCCTCGGCGCCGAGTGGGTAGGCAAGCCGATTGCGTATGTGGGCTACAGCTTCAGCGGCGGCATCCGCGCGGTAGAGGCGTGGCGCCTCATCATGGCGAACTTCTCTATGAAGCAGCTGCGCACCCAGCTGGATATCTCGCTGAATACCGACATGAAGGATGGCACCTTCACCCCGGCTGATTTCAAGGCCGGGATCGTCGAAAACATCTGCGCCGAGCTGGAAGAAGTCCTATCCTAGGGCGCATGGAAAAGGTAGCAGTCGTCACAGGAGCATCGTCGGGGATCGGGGAGGCGTCGGCAAGAGCGTTGGCGGCCGACGGTTGGCATGTCGTCGTCGGTGCGCGTCGCGTAGAGCGCCTTGAGGCTCTCGCGAAGGAAATCGGTGGCGAGGCGTACGCCCTCGACGTGACCTCGGACGAGTCCGTGGCTGAGTTCGTTTCCCACCTCGACCGGGTCGACCTCTTGGTCAATAACGCCGGTGGCGCTAAGGGTCTGGAGCCCCTCGTGGAGACCACCATCGAGGACTGGCAGTGGATGTATGACGTCAACGTCCTCGGCACTGTCCGCATGATCCAAGCCCTCATTCCTAAGCTGCAGGGCGGCCTCATCATCAACATGGGTTCCGTTGCCGGGTGGAACGTCTACGAGGGCGGCTCCGGCTACAACGCCGCTAAGCACGGTGTGCGCGTGATTTCCCGTGCACTTCGTATCGAGGAGCACGGCGTTCGTGTCACCGAACTCGACCCGGGCCGTGTATCCACGGCGGAGTTTTCCCTCAATCGTTTTCGGGGCGACACCGAACGTGCTGCACAGGTGTATGACGGCGAACTCAACCTCACCGCAGAAGACATCGCTGAGGCCGTGCGTTGGGTGGCCTCGCTGCCGGAGCACGTCAACATTGACACCATGACCATTAAGCCGCGCACGCAAAGCTAAATTACCTGTTTCGCTGCAGGTGAGACGCCTCTTATAGTGGCATGCGTTAGTGAAAACACATGTGAGTATGGGGGTGTTAGATGGCATTCAGCGCCATAGTGGCCTTAATGGGTGTGTGGTTCGCGGCGATGGCCTCGCCAGGACCAGACGTGGTGCAGATTATTCGTTTGGGTGCACGCTCTACGCGCGCGGCGGTGTGGGCCGCAATCGGTAGCACCACCGGCTTGATGATGTGGACCGTTGCTTCGCTAGCGGGGCTTACCGCATTGATTTCGGCGCACCCGGAAATCCTGGTGGCGCTGCAGGTTGCCGGCGGCAGCTATCTGCTGTGGATGGCTTTTTCTGCCATCAGCGGTGGCATCAAAGAGCGCCGTGCACCGGCAACTATGAACCCTCAACCGCGCGGGTTCACCCCGGATGGCATCATCAGACTCGGCACGGCGTACCGCATGGGCCTGGTCAGCGACCTTTCCAACCCCAAGGTTCTGATTTTCTTCGGCGCTATCTTTGCCAATTTTATCGATCCGGACATGGGCTTGAGCGCCAATGCCACGGTTGGTTCTGTGTTGGTTATAGAAAGCCTCATTATTTTTGTTGGTGTCGCGCTGTGTACTCGTGCGGTGTCGAAGTGGATGGCGAAGAACTCCGCCAGTGTCGATATCTTTAGTGGCGTAGTGTTTGCCCTGCTTGGCGTCATCATTCTGGTGGAGGGACTGCTCAGTGCAGCCGCTGGGTATGCTGGTCAGCATGCTAGAAGTCTCAATTAAGGGAGAATCCATCAAGCTCGGCCAGTTCCTCAAACTGGCATCCTTGGTCGCCACCGGGGGTGAGGCCAAAGAACTTATCGAGCAAGGCCAGGTCACCGTCAATGGGGAAGTGACTAAGCAGCGCGGTGCAACGCTGGCGCTTGGCGACGTCATCTGCGTCTCCGACACCTGCGCCCGCGTCGTCGAAGACGACGACGATTATTTTGATGAGGCCACCGCCGATGATGACTTCGACCCGGAGAAGTGGAGGAACCTTTAATGCCCGCCTTTGAAGCAGAAGTAGGAATGCCCTACTGGATTACTCTGGCTAGCTCCGACGTGAAGGCTTCCGAGGAGTTTTATTCCGCCGTGTTGGGCTGGGAATTCGAAGAGGGCATTGCCCGTCTGGAGGGCCTGCCGATCGCGGAGATCGTCCCTGGCCAAGACACTTGGGCAACGTACTTCCTTTCCCGCGACTTGGAAGCCGACTGCGCCCGGGTAGAACAACTCGGCGGCAAGATTCTTGCTTTAGGCGCTCCGTTGGCGCTTGTTCTGGACAACAGTGGTGCGATGTTCGGGCTGACGCAGCCGGAGCTCGATCGCTTCGTCGCCGGCGGCGAGCCGGGGACCCCGGTATGGCACGAGCTGACGGTCTCGGAGAATTTCCACTCGACGTTGGACTTTTATGGCGAGCTCTTCGACTGGGAGATTCGCGGCGATGAGCACTACGCAGTCGCGGAGGAAGAAGGCGCTGCCTTTGCCGGGTTCTGGCACGCGGAGGGCTTGCCGAGTTTCTGGCAAACCTACCTGGGCGTGCGGGATATCGACCAAGCGGCGAAGGCTGTGGTGGATAACGGCGGAAAAATCATTCGCGAGCCCCACGATTCACCATTCGGCCGCCTGTGCCTGATCGAGGATTCCACGGGCGCGACTCTGACCTTGTGTGAGGTCGAGGATGCCCCCGAAGAACCCATCGAACTCTAGGGTTACGGAGGTCGTGCGCCGCATACCGCCCGGCAATGTCTCCACATACGGAGAGATCGCAAAAGTGGCGGGCGTCGGCCCGCGGTATGTGGGCTGGGTGATGTCGAAAAGCACAGATCTGCCCTGGTGGCGGGTGGTTAACAGTACCGGCCGCGCCCACACTTCCGCCGCCCAAGTCCATTGGGATGAAGAAGGTATCCCACACCGTGGGGACCGCGTGATCCTTTCGAAGTGCGGTCTGGATGCGGCGGATCTGGGAGGGTGAAAGTGCGCGCTTGGCTCTTTTTGACCATTGCCATCATCAGTGAGGTGGTGGCGACTTTATGCCTCAAGGCGGCGCTAGAGCACCCCGCGGTCTATGTCGTGGTGGTGGCGGGCTACGTCGTCGCTTTTTCCGCCCTGCACCAAGTGTTGCGCTGCGGCATGCACGTGGGTGCGGCCTATGGCATCTGGGGCGCAACCGGCGTGGTGCTTACCGCAGGGTTGTCCGCGTACCTCTTTGGCGAACAGCTCACGCCGCTCATGTTGGTGGGCATGGGGTGCATCATCGTCGGCGTGGTCTGCGTTGAAATGGGCGGCAGGGAACCGAAGACCACGCTCGTGGAGGTGGATCCTTGATCTGGTTATCCCTTGCCATCCTCATCGAAGTCGCCGGTACATTGGGCCTGCGTATGCTGGCCGTTCATGGGCAGAAGGCGTGGGTAGCGTGGGTCGTCGTGGCCTATGTGTCCTCCTATGTTTTCTTGTCGTTGGCTCTCCGTCAGGGCATACCGCTAGGTGTGGCCTATGGAATCTGGACTGCCTGTGGCGTGGCGCTTACTGCTCTTTTATCCTTCATGCTTTTCCGCGAGCCTTTCACTTGGCTTAAGGGTTTAGGGGTCGCGCTGATCATTGGCGGAGTGCTCCTAGTGGATATGGGGTAGAGCCGGCTATCCCATTCGTCGTTGTAAACGACGGATCCTTCCTAGAAGGGGATTTCTTCACCGCCTTCAGATTTTTTGTTCTTCGCCTTTTCTGTTTGGCGTGCGGCTTCTCGTTGTTCTTTGTCTAGCTCGGCTTTAAGCTCCTGAGCCTCGCGATGCTTCCTGGTGCGATATCCTTCAATATCTTGTGCGATGCTCCGTGCCCAGCGCTTGCGCTTAGGAGCCAGCGGCCCGGAAGGCTCTGTGATTGCCCAAGTTCCGTCCTCAAAAAGCCAGACCACATCCCCGGTATCAGGGTCCAAGATATAAAAGGCCCGTCCATCGGTTTTCATATTGTGGTGGTGCTGGCACAACGCCACCATGTTGTCCGGATGCGTTGGCCCACCATCGGCGTAGTTAATCCGGTGGTCTAACTGACACAACCACGCCGGCATTCCGCAGCCAGCGGCACGGCAGGTGCCATCGCGGCCTTCAACGTATTTGCGAACCATCGTGGCTGGTCCGTAGCTCTTAGAGGCCTCCGGCTTGGTGCTCAAATCTCTTACCGTTGTGGATTTAGCCGGGATGTCTCCTGCTTGCCAGCCATGTCCTTCCACGTACACCGGGGCGTCCTCTACATCGTCGGCTTTATACGTGTGGAGCACTACTCGGGCAGCTTCTGGCTCCACCTTTCCGGTAGTGAGGAGGATCAGCGCTTCCGCCATGGACACCTTATGCTTTTCGGCTGCTGCCTTAATTGCTTCATGGATGATGATTCCGACGCTGCTGTCTACCTCGAGTTCTAGGGTGGCGCGCTGGGCGCGGGTCATCATGGAGTACCGATTCTTTGGGCGCTTATCCTCCACGGCGATGGAGTCATCATGAACCTTGACGAGGTCGCGTATCCGGCGGCGAATCTGCGCGGTGGTGGGAAATACCTGATTCGGCTTAGTCGGGGTAAACCACCGAGCTAATGAGGCATCAATTGCGGCGACCACCTCCTTTGAAGGCTGGCCTAGTTTAGCCATCACCTGATCGATGGCAATCAAAGCCGCTAGGTCCAGCAAATGGTTGGCATCTTGCAGAGCCTTTACTTGAGGAAGCTCGGTAAGGCGGTGAAGGCCCATGATAATGCGGGCTACCGCGCCAGCAGATTTACCGGTCTTTATCCCAAGGCGCATGCAGGCCGTATCGGCGTCCTCGTCAAGTGCGGGAAGAACGCTGGACCAGAATTCATAGTCTGCCTGGCGTACACCTTGACCTGCCACGCAGACCGGATCATTTGGATTGGAATGAGAAAAATAGGACGCATTAACAACGTCTGTAGTGGAAGACACGAAACGCGCAACCCCCCTCTTTCTTAAGTGAATTACTGAGAGGATCCGAACCCCCACTGTTCGAAACCCCTTTCGAAAAACGAGTTTATGCCACACCCTCCACGATGTCTACCCCGGAAGAAAAGTTGTTAAAGGGGAGGCAACTGAGGTGGCAGATGCTGGCGAGGTATGGTTTCAGTCGGTCTCCCGCTCGATGCGGGCCGCGCGGAAGTCCCCTGGAGTGGGACGTATGTTTGGTTAATGCGCCCTCACTGGGGGGTTGTTAAAATTGTGACTTGAGTTAATCTATGCGCGTGCTGAAACCTACCCCGCTCATCGTTGGCCTTGCTCTTGCGGCTCTCACGGCGCCACCCGCCCATGCCCTGACGTTCGATCCTGAAAAGGTCCCACCACGCACCCAGATGACCGTGCGTTATGCCGACGGAAACTCGGTCTCCACCGGAAATGGCCATGAGTCCCGCGCCGCGCTATCCCTGGCCAAGCTATACCTCGGCATGTGGGTGCTGAAGTACGGCGCGCCGGAGGATAAAGCCCGCGTGGAGAACATGATTCGTTTCTCTGAGGACGGAACTGCCAGCGACTTAGAGTGGAAATATCCGCAGGCGATTCCCTCCATCATCGGTGAGTATCAGCTGGGGGAGACCCACCACAACGGCTACTGGGGAAATGTCACGACGTCGACGGAGGATCTCACGCGCTTCATCGGGGTGATTTCTGGCGATCCGGTTGCCGCGCCGATCACGAAGGGCATGGCGACGGCAGCGCCCACGGCGGCCGACGGTTACCGCCAGGACTTTGGCACCGCACGAATCCCGGGCATCATCGGCACGAAATTTGGGTGGTCGGATGATCGCCAAGTTCACGCGAGTGCCTCTTTTGGTCCGGGTTATAGTGTGGCGGCTAATACCTATGGTTCCCCGGCGGATCTCACGACGGATGTTCTCGGTGCGGTGGAGGTTTCTCCGCAGGCGCCGAGCTTGCCGACGCCCCTCCAAGATGCGCGCGATAGGGCGTGTGCGGAACTGAAGCGCGCTGTGCCGAGCTCGTCGCAGGTGTGCTGACCAACCAGGAAATAAGCTAAGAAGTACCTTTGCGCTTGCTAAGAAATCAATATATTCTCGGCTGTCAACGAAGCAGTTGCTAGCCCGAAAGGTATTTCTGATGCGCAAGACGTTGTCCATTTTGACCATTGCTGTTGCAGCTTTGAGCGCTGCCCCAGCAGCGACTGCGAAGAGCGACCAAACCCGTTCGCTTATTTCCCCAGGCACGTGTGCCACCATTACCAAGTTGGCAAATGAAGGAAAGCCCGTTCCGGATCCGTCTATTCTGCGCGATGCCGATTCCGTTCCTTCTTACTTCCAGAGCGGGGTCCTTAAGTACAAGGTGGCGGATGATTTCCCCTACCGCGAGCAGCTCGATGCCGCGGTAGCTGAGTGGAACGACGCGCTCGACGGGAAGGCCTCGCTTAAGGAAGTAGCGCCGTCCGAGGCTGATGAAGACACCATCGCCATCATCTACAAGCCGGAACCGAACGGTTACGTCCAAGGTACGGCCTACCCGGACCATGGGATGCTCTTCATCAAGACCGCTAACGCTCAGTACCCAGAGGCGCTCCAAGGCACTATCGCCCACGAGCTCGGCCACATGATGGGCGCGGGTCACTCCTGCGCCCACGCGCTCATGGCCGGTGCGAACCAGAATCCCATTTCTTATCATGTGACTCCGCTCGATGCGGTGGCTGTCCTGCAAGGACAGTTCGACTAAGTCACCGCAGGCTGGCCGCGCCCGGCGAATGCGAATAGGTGTCGTCGGTCTTGGCCAGGCGGTGAGCGCGGATTCCCAGGTAGATGACCGTCGGGTACATGATGAGCGCCACGAGGACATACTGCGTGACGAGCTGCCAGGTTTCCTCCCACATGTAGTTCCACGCGAAATGGAGACAGAAGGAGAAAAACAGCGCGCCCACGCCAATGCCGAGGCGCCACCACCATGGTTTATGCGCGGCGTAGATAGCCCAGCCGATGCCAAAACCTGCGATGGCAGAGAAGCACATGTGCAGGCACGGGCCTGCAACAAGGCGCAGACCCCACATCTGGAGCATGCCGATCCAGTCTGAGGTCGGGTGCATCAGTGCACCCATCGCGGAGTACAGGCTGTTTTCCAGGACTTCGAAGCCCCAGCCCACGAGCGCACCGACGATGAAGCCGTGCCAAGGCCGGTTGAGCTGTCGGAAGCTGAGGAGGATGAAGACCACGCCGAGGGCCTTGGCAAATTCTTCCGGATAAGCACCGGCCCAGGACATCATGGATTCCTCCCAGCCCAGGCCCACGGAGAGGTCGGTCAGTGGGGAGGCTGACAGCAGCGCCAAGGTCACAGCAGCGCCGGCTCCCCAGAGCACGCTTGCCGACGCCCACCCTTTCCCCGGCCTTGCCCACATCGGACTGCGACTCCACAGGAACAGGCCCAGCGCTAAGAAGCCGACGCCGAGGATCAAGCTAACGAGGCCCGGCAGAGGAGCCACGAAGAAAATGCCGAGCAGATTAATCAGGGAAATCGGTAGGCAGAGACCAATGATGATCCACAAGGTAACGCGGAAGATTTTGCTCATCAGAAGGCCTCCATAAATTGTTGGGCAAGGTCGGTCGGGTCACCATTGGAGAAGACGATCTGATAGTTGAGATCGCCTTTAGCCACGCTGAAGGCGAAGACCGGAATAAAGCCATCCGTTTCAAGGGTGAGAATGCCTCCGGCATCTTTAACGTCTTCTTTCTTCGGCATGCCCTCGAAGCTGGTTGCGCGCACGGCGCGGCGCAAAGCGAGTGCATCGTCCTCGACGCCTTCGGTGACATAGGCCTCGACCAAGGTATCGCCGCAGTCCCAGGCCTGGTTGGCCATGGAATCATGATTTACGCTGCACGTAAGGCCCTCGATGGGTTGGCGCCACTCAGGGTCATCGAGCACCACTTCTTCCATTTCAGGTTCACGTTCCGGCAAGGCCAAGCTCAGCACAGCGGGCAGCCCAAGGACGAGCAAGGTTGCCCCGAGCACGGCGAAGAAAGGTCCCGTCATCTTCGCCGGAGGGAAACGATAAGAAGTCATGCACACCACACTAACGCGTGCTTCTGACATAGAGTGAAGTGCATGAAGGATCTGTATCAATTTGTTAATGGCCCATGGATTGAGTCCCACGTTATCCCCGATGATCGCGGTGTCGACGGCACCTTCCACGCGCTGCGCGACGAAGCCGAGGAACTCGTCCACGAGATCGTTAAGGAAGACGCTGGCCGTCCCGGGATCGTGTATTCCTCTCACATGGACGTTGAGGGAGTCAATGCTGCGGGGACGGCGCCACTTTCCGAAGATCTGGATAAGCTGGTTGCGGCTGATCCGGAGGAGTTGGCGCACAACCTGGGTGTTCTGGAGCGCGAGGGCGTTGGTGCCCCAGTGACCTTCTGGGTAGAAAAAGACTCCGGCTCTGAGGACGCGGTGGCCTACATTATTCAGTCTGGTTTAGGTCTGCCGGATGAGGCTTATTACCGCGAGGAAGCTCACGCGCAGACGCTCGCTGACTACGAGAAGCACGTTGCGGCGATGCTGGGATTCTTAGATCCCGCCCGCCTCTTCGGGCTGGGCGCGGAGGTTGCAGCTACCCGCATCGTGAACCTGGAGAAGGAAATTGCGGCAGGGCACTGGGATGTGGTGGCCTCCCGTGATGCGGTAAAGACGTATAACCCGGTGGACGTCGCCAAGCTGCCCAACATCACCCGCGCCATCCTGCAGGGTGGGGGACTGCCGGAGCACCGTGTGGTGGCCATGATGCCGTCCTACTTTGAGCACCTCGAGGGCCTGTTCACCGCCGGCCGTATGGCGGATTGGCAACTGTGGGCTACGTGGCACATTCTGTTGTCGCGTGCCCCCTACCTCACCGAGGAGATCGGTAAGAAGAACTTCGAGTTCTATGGAACTAAGCTCTCGGGTGCTACTGAACAGCGTGCACGTTGGAAGCGCGCCGTCGGGTTGGCGGAAAACATGGTGGGCCAGGAAATCGGCAAGGTCTTCGTGGACAAGCACTTCCCGCCGTCCTCGAAGTCCGAGATGGATGAGCTGGTGGAGTACCTTACCGCCGCCTACCGCGAGAGGATTTCGCAGCTGGAGTGGATGACCCCGGCTACCCGCGAGCGCGCGCTGGAAAAGCTCTCCCAGTTCAAGGCCAAGATTGGGTACCCGGATATGTGGCGCGACTACTCTGAACTGGAGTTTTCGCCGAAGGGCGCGGACTTGGTGGCCAATGTGCGCGCAGGCAACGCGTGGAACCACGATTATGAGTTGGCCAAGATTGGCAAGCCGGCGGACCGCGATGAATGGTTCTCCACCCCGCAGACGGTGAATGCTTTTTATAATCCGGTGGTCAATGACATCACCTTCCCGGCTGCCATTTTGCGTCCGCCGTTCTATAACCCAGAAGCTGATGCCGCAGAGAACTTCGGCGCTATCGGCGCGGTGATTGGTCACGAGATCGGCCACGGTTTTGATGACCAGGGCTCGCAGTATGACGGCCAGGGCAACCTCAACTCTTGGTGGACGGATGAGGACCGCGCGGCCTTCGAGAAGCTGACCGCGAAACTGGTGGACCAGTTCCAAGGACAGGTGCCGAAGGTACTGGAAGGCACCGATTCCGCGGGTGTCAACGGCAGCTTCACCCTGGGTGAGAACATCGGCGACCTGGGCGGGCTGGGTATCGCCGTGGTGGCCTACAAGAACTACTGCGCCGACAAGGGCCTGGACATTAACGGCCAGGTCGCGCCGTTTGAGGCAGAGGGCGCTGAGCCGGAATTGGCAGAGCACGAGTACACCGGTCTGCAGCGTTTCTTCCTGGCATGGGCGCGCGTGTGGCGCACGGCTATCCGCCCGGAGATGGCCACGCAGTACCTGGCCATTGATCCGCACTCGCCGGCGGAGTTCCGTTGCAACATCATCGCCGAAAACATCGATGAATTCTACGAGGCCTTTGACGTCGAGGGTGGCCTTGCCGCAGAGGAGCGCGTCACCATCTGGTAGTACCCTTGGGGGCCATGAGTGACTACCAACTAAGTCCGGAACAACAGCTCGAGCAGCTCTCCTCCTACATGGAGGTGCACTACCCGCTGCCGGACTTCCGCCCGCCGTGGGCCGGTGGAGGATCGCCGGAGGCGGACCGCTACTGTGCGCTGCTGCCGGACCGTATCGTGCAGGCCTCCATGATGGTGCTGGGCTCCGCAGTGGATCACTCGCTGCCCGGTACCGCCTTTACGGAGGGGGTGCGCGTTGAAGATTCTGAGGTCGGAGCGATCTTTGTTCCTTCAGAGCAGAATGGACGCTGGGCGGTATCGCTGCACTCCGGTGGCTGGTGGCGCGGTGACGGCAAGGCGCTAGAGATGCAGTGGCGGCCCGAAGTGGCTGCTGCGGCGCAGCTGTCGGGGACCACGATCATTGATGTGGATTATCCGTTGGCGCCCGAGCACACTGTGGCGGAGATGGTGGAGTCGGTTCAGGCGGCCGTCGATTATGCGCGCGCCCAGGGGGCCGAGCGCGTGACGGTGTGGGGCTATTCCTCCGGTGGCGCGCTCGCAGCGCTGGTGCCTGCCGACGCCCTCCTCCTCACCTTCCCTGACTTCGGCGCGCTGGCCAAGCTTCCGGAGGAGATCCGCGGCGACTATGTCCTCGATGTTGAGAAGCTGCCGGGGCTATATTCCGGCATCTTGGTCCAGACCGCGGCGCAGGACGAGATTGCTGAGCGCGTGAAGATCCCCGGTGCACAGACCGCGGAGTACGTGTCGATGCACCGTATTTCTACCCCGGCCGTGGCGCGTCAGAGGGTGCGTGACGCGGCCAAGTTCCTGTAGGGCTATTGCTCGCCCTCTGGGCGAATCTTCATCTCAGAGTTCTTCCACCAGCCGGAGCGCTGAATGATTTCTTGGTCGATCTTCGCCTCCAGCGGGGCCTCGCCTTGGGAGTTGGTGCGCAGCTCGTACTTTTCAATAGAACCCCAGTCCCGCGCCCAATCGTTGTTGAGGTAGCTCGGGATCTCATAGGAGTAGTTCACTGCCTCCGCGGTTGCCAGCGCGCCACCACCGGAGAAGGACTGGAAGTCCGTGAGGGAAGTTTGCGCGGCGGCGTCGGGAAGAATGCGGAACTGCGGAATTTCGGTTACCCCGGCGTAGTGGTCAAAGGTGCGCTGGCAGGGGAACTGCAGGGCGACGGACCAGTCAAGGAGTGCCGGGGTGGAGGAATCGAATTGCGAGTTGATGGTGGCAAGCTCCGGCACGCGCGGCGGGGTAAACGCCATCCAATCATCCTCATCGGTGGAGTCGTCTACCGCAACGAGGCGCACGACGTTGGCCTCCTCCGGGAGCTCGTCCAGAGCAATGCGGAGGTTGCGCCACTTGGGGGTAGCACCGACGTCGGAAAGCTCGGCCTCACCCTTGTTGGTGACCTTGCCGTCCTTGAGGGTGCCGTACTCCAGGGTGAGCTCGGTGCCCTCCTGCTCCACGCCGTTGACGTCGTGGTGGTAAATCTTGCCGGCGGCAGAAACCGAGAGGATGGGGGAGTTTTCTGAGGATTCCGGCAGGTTGTACCACTGCGTGGTGATGGTGGCGGTGGAGCGCTGCGACTCATCGTAGGAGCCCATGACCGGGACCTTCGTGTAATCCAGGTTGAAGGGCAGGTGCATCTCGGAGCCGTTGACGCCCAAGGTTCCGCGCACGCCGCCGGCGGAAGAGTCGGTGACCTCGGTGGCCTTCTCCTCGCTCTCGGTGAGCTCCTTTTGCTCGTTAGAAGACGCAGAGGAATCACCGGTGGTGTTGGCAATGGCGCCTACCGACGCCGAGTTGAGGTTCTCCGGTTCAATATCCTCCTTGATCATGTTTGGGCCGAAGCCGAAATTGTCTTCCTTCGGATCCACCAGGGAATCTTTGAGTTCGCCTGTAACCGGAGTGAGGAAGGCATCGTTGGTGTTGGTTTCCACCAGCGTGGCATCCGCGAGCGAGCAGACATCGCCGCGTAGGGAGGCCAGGTTGCCCTTGCCCACGGAGTAAGAATCCGCCTGGGCCACGTAGCCCTTGGCAAAGGAGGCGCAGGAGAAGGCGACGATGAGGATGCAGGCCACTGCGATTGGTGCGGACATGGCGCCTGCCCAGCGGGACACCTCAGCCTTCCGGCTGTTGTGAGTAAGTGATTGATAGAGGCCAATCGCCAGCACCACCATGCCGATGGCGAGCACCACGGTATTGGCCTCAATAGCCTTGAATTGCACCGTGCGGTCCCACCACGGGATGCCGAAGGAAGACACGTACCACCAGGCGTTCCAGCCGCCCAGGGAGATGGCCATGAGGAAAATCACCGCGGCGATGGAGAAGGTGCGGGCGCGCGGGGAGCGCATGGCGATCTGGGAAAGGACCACCGAGCCGAGCGCGGCGATAACGCCGGCGACACCGGCGTAGATGCCGAAGTGGTGCGTCCACTTCGTCGGCGTGAACATGAGGAAGAAGGCCGACAGCGCCATGATGGCTAGCAGGCGCTTGGTGGGATCTGCCTCCGCGCCCACGACGCGGTGGTCCTTAATGAAAGCGTAGATAATGAGCGCCAGGCAGAAGAGCATGGTGAACATGGCGAAGCGGCGCGTCAGGGAGCCATCCACGGAGGGCTCAAACAGCGTGGAGTAGCGCACGAACTCCGAGTACCACGGCAGGGACGGGCCGACCGCGGAACGAACGCGAGTGGACTCGAGCACGGACGCTAACGTTTGATCCCCGAAGGCGGCAACCATGACCGCAGTGCCGCAGGCCAGGAACGGGGCGATGAGAGCTGTCCAGCCGACCTGGGAAGCGCGCGTGCCCATGATGCGGAACAGCGAGGGCAGGCAGACCAGGAAGATGCCCACCGCGGTAAGACCAGTGGGGCCTGCGGCCAGGGTAATGGCGGCGATGATGGTGCCTACGGCCGCTGGTAGGAGGCGCTGGTTGGAGATGGCGCGCTCAAAGGAGGCCCACGTCAGCATGACGCCGAGGGCCACGATGGGTTCCGGGCGGATGCCGTTGTTATACGGCAGCCAGAAAGCCAAGAACATGAAGGCCGCGGTCCAGTGCGCCAAGCGGCGCTCGTTGACGCGGGCACCGAAGCGCGGGAGCATCTCGCGCGACAACACGAACCAGATGATGAGCGCCGAGATGAGGGAGGGCAGGCGCACGATGATGGAGGCGCTGGAGAACTGCGCCAGCCATGCTACGAGGTCGTAGTAGGGAGCACCGAACGGGGCCTCGGGGACGCCGTACCAGCGGTAGTAGTTCGCCATGTAGGTCGCGTGATCGGAAACGCGGCCCATGGTGAGGATGAAGCCATCATCGGAGGTGTTGGCGCCGAAGATATACCACCAGCCGAGTACGGCAGCCACGACGCCATCGAGCGGGCGGATCTGCTTCCAGGTCTCGGGCATGAAGCCGAAACGTTTGCCATCGAGGCGGTCAATTCGCCACAAACACACCAGGCTGATGACCACCATGGCCAAGCCCAGCCACATGGCGATGAGCTTGAGCGGTGTCGGGGAGGAGGTGAAGCGCGAGTTGATCTCGACGTGGATACGGAGGTCATCGCCCAGCTCTGTGAGGTTTTCTGGGGTGTCGTCGATTTCGGTGTAGACGCCGGTGACCTGCGGGCGCAGATCCTCATCGGAAGTTTTCTTGTGCTTGCCCAGGGTCACCGTGGTGCCGTCACCGGTGGACTGGATGCGGAGGGTGGCGTCGTCAGGCAGCTTCGCCACTTGCTCGGCCGTGAGCGAGAAAATGACCTCATCGAGGCTGGTGACCGAGAGACCACCCTCGCCGGCACGGACAAACATGCCGCGGTTGGAGGCCTTCTTGGACTCCGGGGGCACGGTGCCGTAGAGCAGGTCCTGGCCATCGCGCAGCTTGTCGACGGCGCTCAGGGGGATCTCTGCATCAATTTCTTCCGGCGCCACCGAGATGAGCGGGGCGTTGATGGACTGCAGGGAGCCCTGCTGGGGCCAATCGAAGGAGGACTGGGTTTGGTTCACCGGCAGCAGCGGCGTGGCCACAAAGCAGAGGAACCCGATGAGTCCAGCGATGATGGCGGTGAGCCGCAGGGACTGCGGTGCACGTAATGAAGAGGTTTTCCGATCTGACACGGCGATCAGTGTACGTCACCGACGTGCCTTTTTAAGATCTGGCCGCGACGACGAAGGGGCCGATTTGTTTGACTTCCCAGCCCTTCTCAAAGACTTCCGGGTTGAAGAACACCGCGCGGTAGCGCACGTTGGGCTGGTTGGGGTAGATGTCCTCCGCCAAGTGAGTCTTGTAACCGTCACCGGGTTCTTCCATGTCGCCGCGGAAGATGAGAACGTCGGGCCCGCGCCACGGCGCGGACTCGAGGGACTGCGCGAACTCCTCCGGAGTCTGTTCCCAGGACTTCGAGGCCCACTCCTCGATTTGCAGGTTGCGGGTGCTGAACTCTCCCAGCGGGTTGGCGTAGTTGCTGGTGAAGGCGTTGAACCCGTAGTAGGGGTTATACGCCATGAAGAGCTTTTCATCCGTCAGGACAACTGTGTCGGTGGCGTCGTAGCCCTGGGAGTCGATGAACTCACGGATCTTGGCGTAGTTGGCGGAGGAATCGCTGGTGTAGCGGTCCGCGCGCTCACCGTAGCCGTCGGTATCGGTATAGGCGTGGTCCAGGGCGGTCACGTTCGTCGCCGGGATCTGCTGGGCATAGTAAATACCACCAAGGCCCATGATGATGGCGAATACCAAGGTTATGCGCTTGCTCGTGGTCTCGGTGAAGCGCGCCGGGTAGAGCGTGGGAAGGCCCATGAGGCGGACGTCGGCCAGCGCGAGAATGCCAGCAGTGGCGAAGAGCACCGCGACGATCAGCTCGAGGCGGAAGCCCAGCAGCGTGCTGCCGGCGAGGGTCATGACCATAGAAGCCAAGATCCACAGGTAGGTGCCGACGATCGCGGTGCCCATTGACCTGATGTCGGGCTCGTCGATGCGTAGGACGAGGTAGATCAAGCCGATGAGGCTGAGAATGCCGATGACGGACAAGGAGAGGAAGGGGGCCGGGATCTGGGTGCCCTCCTCCGGCAGGTAATGCTGCGCGGTGGATTCCAGCGGGGCGGTGGCATGCAGAACCGCGTGCAGGTATGGCGCCCAGGCGATCGCGGCGATGGCCAGAGAACCGGCCGCGATAGTAGCGAGGTGTATCAGGGGAGTCCATGTACGTTCGGCCACGCAGGTGACGAGCGCAATGAGGCTGACGATGGTCAATGCCACGGCACCGGTATAGAGCGTGTAGAAGCAGGCGGAAACCCCCAGGTAGATGGCAATTCCGGCGGTGGAGAACCAGGAAGAATTATGGAAAGCATGCGAGCACAGCACGGCCACGGCCGGCACGCCCATAGCGATGACCGCGGAATAGGGCTCCTCAGCGCCGATGGCCAACGTCACCGCTGTGGTGGTGAGGGCAATGGCGGTGGCAACCGGCAGGGAACCGGACAGCCGTTGCCACAGGGGAACCAGGATGCACCCGGATACGGCCAGGGAGATGAGGCTCCACGGTTGGTATACCTCCCAGCCGGGCATGTTGAGGAGGTTTGCGAGGCGCCCGCCCATCCAGAACCAGCCCAGTGGGTAGAAGGTGGGCAGGCCCTCGTAGTTCATGTCCGCATAGGAACCGGCTTCCGTGGCGCGGGTCAGGAATTGGGTGCGGAAAACCTGGTCTACCTGGACGCCGTCGAGCCACAGGCGGGAGGCCGAAAGGGGGAGGCCGATACTGGTCAGCGTGAGCAGCGCTGGGGAGATATAACACACAGCGGTGGTGAGCCACGACCGCCAGCGGGGGCGCGGGGAGGCGCCAATCACCCACCACACGCATAACGCGCCCACTAGGAGAACGGTGAGCGCAGTTCCCGCAGTGCTCAATGCGCGGGTCACCATCGACGTGCTGAACGCCGGAAGGGAGACCGTCTTGAAGGCGAAGAAACCAATGAGCGTGATAAGGCCGCCACCTACAGCGGCGGCGGCCATTCCCACGAGAGTGGCGCGACGCGTCAAGCGGTCGACGTTATATTCCACGGTGGGGGACATAGACGACGTGGCGGGAGACTCAGTCATGCACTTAGTCTCCCACACGCCGTGGACATAGCGGAACTTTAGAAAGGCAGCTTCCGGAAGATGGCCTGCGGGATGAACTTGAATCCCAAGGACACGTACTCAAAGAGCGGGTGCACGAAGATGGACTGCTTGCCGTCGAGCACTGCCTTGACGGTGGCCTTGGCCACGTCGGAGACGTTAACGGTCAGCGGTGCCTCGCCGGCCTCCGCCGACATCTTGGTGCGCACCTGACCCGGGCGAACCACCAGCACCTTGGCGCCGGAGCCGCGCAGGGCTTCGCCGAGGTTGATGAAGAAGCCGTCCACGCCGGCCTTGGAGGCGCCGTAGACGAAGTTGGAGCGGCGCACGCGCATGCCGGCGACAGACGAGAGCGCCACGATGGTGCCGTGGCCCTGCTGCTGGAACTTCTGGCCGAGTAAGACTCCGAGGGAGACCGGTGCGGTGAAGTTGGTCTGGGCCGAGGCAACTGCCTTAGCCTGGTCCTGCCAGAGTTCCTCCTGGTCACCGAGGGTGCCGAAGGCGATGATGGCGACGTCGACATCGCCACGTTCAAACGCGCGCTGGACGACGTCCGGGTGGCCCTCGAAGTCAGTCGCGTCAAAGTCCAGGACCTCGACGTCGCCACCGCGGGACTCGATGGTGGCGCGGGCCTCCGCGATACGCGGGGAGTCGGCACGAGCAGCCAAAGTGACCTTGGCCGGGCCGCGCTCGAGGAATTCCTCGACGATGCCGAGGCCGATCTCGGAGGTGCCGCCGAGAAGGAGGATGTGTTGTGCTTGGCCTACTGCATTCAGCATGAGGTTAATCCTTTCTAGTGCAGCTCGAGGCGGCGGGACATATCGGAGGCGAAGACGCCGGTCGGGTCGATGTTGTTGCGGGTCTTGAGCCATCCCTCGAGGCCCGGGTACATCTTGTGGAAGTTCTCCGCCGAGGTGCGGGACTCCTTGGCCAGGTAGAGGCGGCCACCAAATTCCATGACGCGCTTGTCCAGATCGTCGAGGAAGGTGCCCAGGCCCGGCTTGATGGGGAAGTCTACGCAGACATTCCAGCCCGGCATCGGGTAGGACAGCGGGGCCTTGTTACCCGGGCCGAAGAGCTTGAACACGTTGAGCGCGGAGTAGTGGCCGGAGCGCTGCATGTCGCGGATGATGTCCTTGAAGGGCTCGACGGCATCAGTCGGCACCACGAACTGGTACTGCAGGAAGCCGTTGGAACCGTAGCCGCGGTTCCACTCGCCGATGAGATCCAGCGGCTGGTAGAACTGCGTGAGGTTCTTGACCTGGTTACGCGCCGGGGCGCCCATGAGGTAGTAGGCCTCACCGATAGCCATGAGGGACAGCTTGTTCATGGTGAAGTTCGGGAAGATATCCGGAACCGTCATCAGCTGCGGGGCATTGAACTTCAGCGGGTCCTTTGCCAGCTTCGGGGCGAGCTCCTCCAGCTGCTCCAGCGTGGCCAGGGAGCCGCGGGAAATGGTGGAGCGGCCCAGCTTCGGCTCCGGGGAGATGACGTCGAACCACGCGGAGGAATACGTGTAATTGTGCTCGGAGCCATCGGAGTGGAAGGCGATGGTTTCCTCGAGGTTATCCGTGCGGTCGGTATCCGCGATGAAGTAGGCGGTTTCCGTCTTCGTCATCTTGATCTTGGCGCGCAGGATGATGCCGGTCAGGCCCATGCCGCCGACGGTGGCCCAGAAAAGATCGCTGTGCTCTCCCTCCGGGGTCAGGTGCAGCACGCGGCCATCGGCGACGAGCAACTCCATGGAGGTGACGTGGTTACCAAAGGAACCGGCGGAGTGGTGGTTCTTGCCGTGGATATCCGGGCCGATAGCACCACCGATGGTGACCTGGCGGGTGCCCGGCAGAACCGGAACCCACAGGCCATAAGGCAGGGCGGCCTTCATGAGCTGGTCGAGGGTGACTCCACCGTCGACGTCGACGATGCCCGACTCTGGGTCGATGGAGTGGATGTTGTTGAGCGGTTGCATGTCGATGACGAGGCCGCCGGCGTTCTGCGCGGGGTCACCGTAGGAGCGGCCCATACCGCGGGCGATGACGCCGCGGCGCAGGTGGGAAGGCTTATCAGCGTTGTCCTCGGCCACCTGGGCGACGGCGGTCTTGATGACGTCGACGTCCGGGGTGGATAAAACATGGGCGGTTGTCGCCGCCGTGCGGCCCCAACCGTAGAGGGACTTCTCAGTAGTATGCAGTTCCATCTCTTACTCTTTAAATCGATGTGATGGGTCGGTTTTCTACACTACCTAGGCGGCAGTGGCTGTGGCGGGAGTGAAAACGTGAGATTAGGTACAAAAGCCAAGCAAACGGAACATTTGTGCCGTCCGGTTGTATGGTTTTCTATGGCTAGTACAGATCCATGATCTGCCGGATTTCCTCGGGAAGTTCATCCTGCGAGGTGATCTCAGGGCCTTCATAAGAACGCAGGATTTCATAGACACGGCCGCGCGAGGTGGAGTCAAGGATGGGCAGTTCCTCGGCGATGAGCCGCGTCATAAAACCATTGAGTGGCAGTGAGGTGTGCTCGGTGGCGAGGAAGTGACCGTGGCGCTTGTCGTCCTCGGCGCGCTCATCTTGCGCCGCGCGCTGTGCCGGAGTGAGGTGCTCTTTTTTGGAGGAGTACATGCACGGTAGCCTACCGCCCGCCTAAAGTGGTGCGGTATGACTTCTCCCAAGCAAGATAATTATGCGTTGGATGACACCCTCGCCGGACGTATCACCCAAGCTGCGGCCGTGGCGATCATGACTTCTTATCCAGATTGGATCAAGAACAAGACTGCGCTCGTGTCCGCCTATGTCCTGTCTTTCTTAGGCTTTGGTGCACTCGTGGCCATTACTAATGCCGAGAGCCACGAGGGGCAACCGGAGCCGGAGAAGCCGGAGGTGCCGCTGTGGGCGCTTCCGGTTGGCCTTGGTGCGCTCGTGGTTGGCGGCTGGTTGGGGATTAAGGCACAGCGGGGAATCGTTGGCTTTATCCGCCGCCGCGGCGTGGCAAAACCGTGGACGGTGTGGGGCGGAATCGGGGCCGCCATCGTGTTCATCCTCAGCGAGCTCGAAGCGCGCGAGAACGCCGCCCGCAACTAAAAGTGCGTATGGTGGGGCACATGAGCTCACAGGTCACAGATTTGGCGCAGGTCCGCGCCAAACGTGGTGATTCTGCTCGAACCCTGCTGTGCCAGGTGTCCAACGTCCGCGCGGAAGCCGAGGTGCACCGCCAGATTGGTTTCTCGGATGCACTCACGCTGGAAGAGCTTCACCATATTCTCGAGGTCTGCTTCGGCCTGCCTCAAGAGAATTCGCCGTGGCACTTTTTTGAACATACCGATGCCCGCGGCCAACGAATCGATCCGAGCCATACCGTGCGCGAATTCTTAAGCCGCGAAGGCGAGCAGATTGATTATGCCTGGGGGCTGTGGGATTTCGAGATAGTCGTGGTGGAGACCTATCCGCGCGATAACGGCACGCCGGAGGCTCTGTGCGTGGGTGGCTCCGGATCTTTTCAGACACCGTTTGATCTCACCGCCGTGAATGCTGAGCTCACAGGCCAGGAAACCATTGATGAAGTTCTGGATCTGGTGGTTAGTCCCGTCCGCGCGCTCATTGAACGAACCCGGCTCTATGACTTCGTTCCGCTCCTCCAAGCTTTGGATTTGAATCGCGAAGTCAACATTGATGCTCAGGCGTACCGCCAACTGCGTACCCTGCCGCGAGAAGTAACAAACGAAGGCAAGGACGCCTTTTGGTCGATGGCGCTGGCGCTGTCCTGCATGGGCGGGCGCGAGCTGACGGATTCCGTGGTGGAGACCGCCATGGCGGCGTTGGGCTGGGTCGACGATGACGGCGAGGAGCTTCGCGGTGCCGAGATTCGGGAGCTGTGCACGGCGTCGCTTAAGGTTTTGTCATCCCTCGGCGCCTATGGTGAAGACGCCGTCGCACCCGTGGATCGCCTGGACATTTACCGCGCCCTCATCCGCGGGTAGAGTATTCCGCCGTGACTGAACCTACTTCCACCCTGAAGACGCAGCTCGTGCGCTTTGTCTCCGTCGGTGTTTTCACCGCGGCCATCGACTATGGCCTCACCCTCTTCCTGACGTACCTGGGCCTGCACCGCTCCCTGGCCAAGGCGATAGGCTGGGTTTTCGGTACCATCGCCGCGTATGTAGCCAATGCTCGCTGGACTTTCGGTGCACAAGTATCTGGTCGTACCGCCGGTGCCGTGGGCATGCTGTACCTGTCTACCTTCGCCGTGCAGAACTTCCTGTATTGGGTGCTCAACGCTCCGCTGATCAGTCTGGGCTTCGAGGGCGCGCTGAAGGACACTATCGCTTTCGTCATTGCGCAGGGCGTGGCCACGGTGACTAACTTCGCCATTCAGCGCGTATTCATTTTTAAAGGCAAGTAACTATGGCTGGTCGCGCCGAACGCCTCTCACGATCGAATTCCCTGCACGCGCAGGGCGCGAAGTTCGCCATTACGGGAGCCATTGCCGCGCTTATCGACGTCTCCCTGACCTGGCTTTTTCAAATTGGTTTAGGGGTGTTCGGGGACGTGGGCTCCCGAACTGTCGGCTTTGCTGTGGGCACCTTCGTGGCTTATTTATTGAATCGGCGGTGGACCTTCAACGCTCGGGCATCGAAGCGCCGCTTTGCCGCGGTGTTTGCCACCTATGCCATGACCTATGCGATCAATATTTTGTTATACCGCTGGGCCTTCCCCTTTTTCGACCACAACCTGGAGTGGCCCTCGTCCTGGGCACTGGCGGTGGCGTTTGTGATTGCGCAAGGCACGGCAACACTCATCAACTTCTTCGTGCAGCGGTGGGTCATTTTCCGCAGCACGCGCAAGTCCTTTGAGGTTTAGGGCCTGCGGAAGTCTTCCTTGCGGCCACGGTTGTGCAGGCGCAGCCATTCCATGAATCCCTTCACGTCATGCTGCTGCACGATGAAGAACCAGCCGAAACGTGCGAATTCCTGCGGCAGCAGCTTGCGCATGCCGCGCTGCCATAGAAGGTAGCCGCGGTTGCGGTAGGTAAAGAAGCGCTTGAACTCGCCCTCCGGATACTGAGTATGCATTTTGCCGCCGAGGATGGGCTTGAACTCGTCGGAGCCATCCGGGTGCAGGTAGCTGGTGGTCAGCGCAGTGCCGAAGTTTAAGCCCGAGTTGACCAGGCGGCGGTGGTATTCCACCTCATCGCCACGGATGAACAGGCGGTAATCTGGCACGCCGATGATCTCCATGGCCTCGGCGGAGATGAGCGCGCCGTTAAAAAGCGAGGCGATACCAGGGAGGAAGTCGCCCTCTAATTCGCTCATGTAGCGCCGCCACACCAAGCCCTGGCGCAGCGGGAAGGCCAGCTTGGCGGGCTCGTTGATGTTGCACACGGCGGGGGAAACTTCGTGAAGGCTGTTGTTTTCCGCAACGCGGTAGAGCTCTTCCAGCACGTGGTGGTCGGCGGGGCGGCCGTCGTCATCGGCGCACCACACCGCGTCCGCGCCGAGGGCGAGTGCGGTGAGGAAGCCCAGCGCGAAGCCGCCGGCGCCGCCGAGGTTGGTTTCGGAAGGCACGTAGACGGCGCGCTCACCGGCCAGTTCGTGGAGGAGTTCCTCTACAGCTTGTTCTGTGCCGTTATCGACCACGATGACCCACTGCACTGGGTGCGTCTGGTTCACCACCTGCTCAAGGGAGGCGCGCAGCAGTTCCACGCGCTGGTGGGTGACGATCACAGCGGCCGTCGTACCGGCCTGGGACAGGGTGGCAGTCATGCGTTCCATTGTGCCACCCGTGATGAGTTATACGATGCTAGCCATGGCTGTAAAAGGTATTGAAGAGATGTGGGCTCCTTTTCGGATTTCCATCCAGGTGGGTGACCTGACCTTGCGGGTGCTGCGCGATAGCGACATTGCTGCCATCCACGGTGTTAGTGCGGCTGAGATTTTCGGTGAGCCGCTTCCGGAGTACACGTTCCCCTGGCTGAAAGAGAAGCCGGACCCGAGCTTCCGGTGGGCGCACCGCGCGCAGATGTCCCCGGAAGAATGGTCGCTCGACTTCGGAGTGCATCTTGATGGTGAGATCATCGGCTCGGTGGATCTGCGGGCGAAGAGTTTTCCCGATAACCATGAGGTCGTAACCGGATCGTGGATCTACCACCGCCTTCAGGGCCGCGGGATAGGGACGCAGGTTCGCCATGCCGCTGCGGTCTTCTGTTTTGATTACTTGGGGGCCCATCGGCTGCGCTCCGAGTGGGACCCCGGCAATGAAGCTTCCCAGGCTGTATCACGCAAGCTGGGCTACATCATCGAAGGCAACAAGGCCGTGCTGCGCAAAGAGGACTACCAGCCGGGGCCGGCAGTGACTGTCAGTGGCATGAGCGAGGAGTTGGGCGAGCTGCTTGGGGTGAGGTGCCCTAAGTGACGAAAGTATGACCGACCATTCGCTGGGGCCCGAAAAGTTTGGCAACTAGGGCAGTAGGAACAGCAAGGTTTCCGTGAAAACAAGTGAATTGTCGCCTGTTTTCACGGAAACTTAGGCGTTCTCCTCGTTGTCGAAGCGCTTGCGCAAATCGCGCACGTACTCGCCCACCTCGGGGCCTTCGTACTCGCCGACGACCTCGGAGACCTCGCCCACCGAGCGAATCTGGCCGTGGTCGATCCATAGGGCGGTATCGCACAGCTGGGCCAAGAAGTCATTGGAGTGGGAAGCAAAGACCAGGATGCCGGAGCGCTTCACCAAGTCCTGGAGGCGCACGCGGGCCTTGGCCATGAAGGCGGCGTCGACGGCGCCGATGCCTTCGTCGAGAAGCAGGATCTCCGGCTCGATGGAGGTCACCACACCCAGCGCTAGGCGAACGCGCATACCGGTGGAATAAGTGCGCAGCGGCATGGAGAGGTAATCACCCAGCTCAGAGAATTCCGCGATCTCATCCATCTTGGCTTTCATCTGCTTGATGGTCTGGCCCAAGAAGAGGCCGCGGATGATGATGTTGTCATAGCCGGAAACCTCCGGGTCCATGCCCACGCCGAGGTCGAAGACTGGGGCAACGCGCCCGCGGACGTCGGCAGCGCCGCGCGTAGGTTCGTAGATGCCGGACAGCAGGCGCAGCAGAGTGGTTTTGCCCGCGCCGTTGTGGCCGACGAGGCCCACACGGTCGCCCTCGCGCAGGTGGAGGTTGATGTCTTTGAGTGCCTCCACCATGACCACGTTCTGGTCATTTTTGCCAATGGAGCCACCGGCCGTGGAGAGCATCGCCTTCTTGAGTGAACGGGATTTGGCATCAAAGATGGGAAAGTCCACGCAAGCGTTATACGTATCAATGGAAACCATGGACGATCCTTTCTAGACCCAGTAGGAGACACGGAAGCGCCACTGGCGCATGGCCAGTCCGGCGATGAGCAGGCCGGCGACGGTGCAGCCGATGACGATAAGCCAGTGATAACCGGCAACGGGTTCACCAATCATGGGGGCGCGGATGATCTCCATGTAGTGATAGAGCGGATTGATCTCAGCGATGCGCGCGCGGCTGGCCACGGCACCTCCCTGTTCCTTCAGGGTGTTGGTCATCCACACGATAGGCGTGACGTAGAAGAGCAGCTGGGTTAGAGCCTCCAGCAGCGGGGCAACGTCACGGAAGCGGGTGGCGATGATGCCGAAGAACATGGCTACCCACACGCCGTTAACCAGGAAGAGTCCTAGCGCCGGGATGAACAGGAGGAACTCCCAGCCCAGGTGGCGCGGGAAGATAATGATGAGCAGCAGCCAGATGATGAGGTTGTGCCCCAAGAAGAGAGTTTGCCGCCAGACCAGGCGGTAGACGTGCACCGACAGTGGTGCGGGCAGCTGTTTAATCAAGCCCTCGTTGTCGATGAAGACCGTCGAGCCTTCCTTGATGGCGCCGGAAATGAAGTTCCACATGATAAGGCCCACGGTCACGTGGGGCAGGAACTCTGCCACGGGGATCTGGAAGAGCATGGAGTACAGCAGGCCAAGCGCCGCGGCCATCACACCGGTCGCGATGGTGATCCAGAAGGGACCCAATACCGAGCGGCGGTAGCGCTGCTTGATGTCTTGGATGCCCAGCTTGAACCACAGCTCGCGCTGGCGAGCGCCTTGCAACAGATCAGCGAAGGCCGCCGACATGGTCATGGAACGCGAGGCCGGCTCCTCGCCGGGTGCAGGCGCGGAGGTCATGCGGGCGACGTCGTCACGCAGGTTTTTCTTGTCTTGCACGCCATTCACCCTAGCGCGCACATCCGCTAAAAACCTACACACACGCCCTTAACCTGGGAAAACACGAGCGAGCTGGGAAAATCGAGGGTTAGGAAAGATTTACGTGGGGCGTATAGAGTAGGGAGTCGATCGGACGATTCGAGGAAGGGTTGAAGCATGACGGAACAGTATGACGTCGCCAGCGTGCGAGGTCTTTACACTGGTCTGTCCGATGGTTGGACCTACCTGAACGCGCACGCCGCGCCGCAGATTGCGGAACGCGTGGCCTCTGGGGTTGCCCGTTCTTTCCGCTTGTCCGCCACGGTGAAGCCGCTGGAGGATGCCGTGGGCGCGCACTCGGCGCATCACGACCCCGGGGAGCTCCACGCGGCGGACATGTATGACTCCGCGCGCCGGGCGGTGGCGGATCTCACGGGGGCGACAGCGCAGCGCGTCATCCTGGGCCCGTCGCTGCCGGTGCTGTACCAATCCTTGGGTGTCGCACTGCGCCCGCTCCTGCGCCGCCAGTCCTCGGTGGTGCTCTCCCGTTTTGATTCCCCGGAGTTTACGAGCGCGTTTGAGCACCTGGGTGCCGATATTCGGTGGTCGCAGCCGGACTTGGGAACTGGCGAGCTGCCGGCGTTCCAATATGCCGATCTGGTTGATGGTTCGACGCGTTTTGTCGCCTTTTCTGCCGCCCACGAGCTGCTGGGCACGGTCACGCCGGCCTCGGAGATTATTGATTCGGTCCATGAGCGTTCGCGCGCCTGGGTGCTTGTCGACGTTTCCGCTATCGCCCCCTACCGCCTCCTCGACTTTGACGCGATTGGGGCGGATATCCTCGGCGTGGATGTGGGCGCTCTTGGTGGTCCGCAGATGGCGGCGCTGGTCTTCCGCGACACCGCGATGTTCCGCCGCCTCGATGAGCTTGTTGTTGGCCCGGTCTCCGCGGGTTTGGCCGGTGGCGTTGGTCCCCTGGTGGATCATCTGGCAGAACTCGCCGGTGGGGAGCGCGGTTCGCGCCGCGTGCGCCTGACACGTTCGATGGAAGCCCTCTCCGGTTATATGGAGGATCTCACCGGGGATCTCTACAGCCTGTTGGGCACGCTGCCGGCCGTTCACGTCCTGGGAGTGACAGGGGAAGCGGCAGCCGACGCCTCCGATGACCGCCTCCCACGCCTCACCTTCGCTGTGCGGGACGTGCCTGCGGATGTGATTCACCGTCGCCTCTTTGACAATGGCCTGGTGACTACCATCGCCCCGCACACTCCACTGCTCACGGAGATGGGCGTGGAAGAAGTCGGCGGTGCTGTCACGGTCTCGCTGAGTCCGTTTAGCACGTACCACGACGTTGAGCACCTCACCCGCGTGGTCGCGTCATTGGCTTAGACCTCGAGGACGAGCTTGCCCGTGACCTCGCCGGAGTCGAGGGCTTTGTGGGCTTCGGCGGCGTCGGCAAGTGCGTAGGTAGCGTGCAGGTGGTGCTTGACGCTGCCCTCCTCCAGCCAAGGCCAGACGTTTGTAACGGTGTCCGCGACGATGGCGGCCTTACCCTCCAGCGAGCGGGAGCGCAGCGTGGTGCCCTGCAGCGTCAGGCGCTTGTTGAGGAGGATACCCATGTTGAGCTCGGCCTTTGTTCCGCCCTGCATGCCGATGGTGACCATGTGGCCGCCCTTGGCTAGCGCGATGAGGTTCTTCTTGAGGTACTTCGCACCCATGATGTCGAGGATGACATCGCACTGGTTCTTCAGTTCCTCGGCGAAGTCCTGCTCGTTGTAGTTGATGAGGATGTCCGCGCCGAGCTCCTTGCAGGTCTCGAGCTTTTCTGCGGATCCTGCCGTCACGGCGACGGTGGCGCCGAGTTGCTTCGCCACCTGGATGGCGAAGGTGCCGATGCCGCCCGCGCCGCCGTGGATGAGGATGGTCTGGCCTTCCGTGAGACCAGCCTCCATCGCGATGTTGGACCACACGGTGCAGGCCACCTCGATGACGGAGGCGGCCTCGGCAAAGGAATAGCCACGGGGGATGGGCAGCAGCTGGCCCTTGGGTACGGCGACGTATTCGGCATAGCCGCCGCCGGCCAGCAGTGCGCCGACCTTGGAGCCAACCTCGACGTCGGTGTTGCCTGCATCGACGACCTCGCCTGCGACTTCGAGGCCGATAATCTCCGATGCGCCCTGCGGCGGCGGGTAGTGTCCGCGGGCCTGGAGCAGGTCGGCGCGGTTTACGCCGGCGGCTTTGACCTTAACGAGGACTTCGCCGTCTTGGAGTTGTGGTTTATTGGTTTCCCCCAACTCCAGCGAGTGTGGGTCTTCCAGGTTGGTCTGAATGATGGCTTTCATGCCACACCACCGTACTTAAATCCAATCATCCTCGACGAGGAACGCATTGACCGTGATAGCAGCAGCATTGGCCTGGCCCATGGCCATCGCCACCTGTGCGCCTGGATTGACCACGTTGCCCACCGCCCAGACGCGCGGGTGGCTGGTGGCACCGGTGAGATCAGCCTCGATCAGGCTGCCGCCCATCGCCGGTGGCGGACTGTGGCGCTCGAGGTTGAGGTCAGCGAGGAACTCATCGTGGGGGCGGGGAATGGGCATGTAGAACAGCGCATCGACGGCATAGGTTGTACTCCCAACCAGGACTTTTCCGTCCTGGAAGGCGGTGACGGGGCCGTCGATAAGCGCAATGCCCCGCCGGGTCAGGTCCGCGCGCTGCTCGTCGGTGAACTCCATTCCGTTGGTGAAGAAGGTGATGTCCTTCGACCACTGGCGCAGCGTTGCCGCATGGTGGAAGGAGAACTCGCCGATGCAGAGCACGCCGAGCTTCTTGTCCGCTACCTCGTATCCGTGGCAGTACGGGCAGTGGAGGACCGTATCTCCCCAGTTTTCTTCGAGGCCCGGGATGTTGGGGTGCTCGTCGTCCACGCCGCTGGCGACGATGATGGAGCGGGCTGCGACGGTTTCGCCGTTGCTCAACGTGGCGGTGAGCGTGCGGTCATTATCGGTGACGGAATCTACGGTGGCGTTGAGGATCTGCGCGCCATAGCCGCGCAGCTGCTCCTTGCCGCGCTCCTGGAACTCAAGCGGTGGTGTGCCCTCGAGGGCAATGACTCCATGAATTTCATGGGCGAAACGGTTGCGGGGAGTGGCGGAATCAACAATGAGGACACTGCGGCGGGCGCGGACCATGACCAGTGCTGCCTGAAGGCCGGCCGCACCACCGCCGATGATGAGGGTATCTACTGTCTGCATGGCCGCGAGTAAACCAGAGGAGGGTTTATATGGCAATGGTTTTCATTAATTTGTGGCAGGCGTCACGCCCAACCCTGACTTGGCCAAGTTAGTGTCGAAGGGTTGGGGTGTGGTGGGAATTCGTCAACATGAGGCATCGGCCAGAATTGCGAATGCGGCCCGTCGAAGGATGGCGCCTTGTGTATCCTTTGGATGTCGTTGAGCTTTTAAGGAGCAAGAAAGTAGCATGACCTACCCCTCCACCGTCTCTAAGGTGGGCATCCGATCGCGTGCCCTGCGTTTCGCACCGCGCCGCTCGGACTGGTCCCGCGCGACGATCGGGCGCGACCTTTCGGCAGGCCTCATGGTGGCCCTCGTCGCACTGCCCCTCGCGCTCGGCTTCGGCGTTGCGTCCGGTGTTGGCGCCGCAGCCGGAATTACGACGGCCATCGTCGCGGGCATCTTGGCCGCGGTCTTCGGTGGTAGCAATGTTCAGGTAAGCGGCCCGACCGGCGCAATGACCGTCGTGTTAATCCCGATCGTGGCTGACCATGGTGCCGACGGAGTGCTCGTTGTCGGCGTGCTGTCGGGGCTCATGCTGCTCTTGCTGGCATTCACCGGCGCTGGCCGCGCGATGAAGTACATGCCGTTGCCTGTCGTCGAAGGTTTCACAGCCGGTATTGCGGTGATCATCGGCCTCCAGCAGCTGCCTGCTGCACTCGGTGTTGACGTGGACGGCGAGAAGGTCCTCGGCTTGGCGTGGGGCGCAATCAAAGCTTGGTTAGATGCGCCGGCATGGCAAGCACCCGTGATGACCCTCGCGGTGGCGGCCGGAATCGTGGTTGCGGCGCGCGTTCGTAGTGGCTTTCCCGCGGCGCTGGTGTTGGTAGCTGCCGCGACGGCCATCAACATGCTGGCAGACAGCGGTCTGAAGACTATCGGCTACATCCCGTCGACGTTGCCTGCCCCGCGCTTGCCGCAGATCCCGTGGGAGCACCTGGATTCCTTGCTGTTGGCGGCGGTCGCCGTCGCAGCGCTCGGTGCGTTGGAGTCCTTGCTGTCCGCGACGGTCGCTGACGCAATGACAGTCGGCGACCGGCACGATCCTGACCGCGAGCTCTTCGGGCAGGGCGTGGCCAATGTCGTCGCGCCTCTGTTTGGCGGGATTCCCGCGACCGCCGCGATCGCCCGAACTGCTGTCAACGTGCGGGCCGGCGCAGGTACGCGCCTGGCGGCGGTGTTCCATTCGCTGCTTTTGCTCGTCGCAGTGCTCGTCGCGGCCCGGTGGGTGGGCGAGATTCCTCTCGCTGCGCTTGCCGGCGTGCTTATCGCCACTGCGATCCAGATGATCCATCCGCGGAACCTCCGCTCGGTGATGCGCGCCACCAAGGGCGACGGGGTCACCCTGCTTATTACGGCTGCCGCCACCGTCGTGTTCGACCTTGTCGTCGCCGTGCTCATTGGCCTTGTAATAGCGGGCTTCTTCGCGCTGCGCGATACCGCCCGCACGGCGGTGTTAGAGGCCGCTCCACTGGAGACAGGAGACCACCGCGACAAGGAACGCGAACTCCTCGATGAGCACATCGCCGCCTTCCGCTTGGAAGGCCCACTCTTCTTTGGCGCAGCGCACGATTTCCTCCTCGATCTCGCTGATGCTTCGTCGGTCAAGGTTGTCGTGCTCCGCATGCGCTATGTCACGACGATTGACGCCACTGGCGCCCAGATGCTCGCTGACACGATCGGGCGCCTTGAACGTCACGGCACCCGGGTCCTACTCTCAGCCACGAAGCCCGAACATGTTCCGGTGTTGCGCGAACTCGGCGTATTTGACCAGCTTGCGCATGCGAATCACGTCTTTGACGACACTCTCGACGCCATCGCCCATGCCCGGCTGCATGTCTCACGCATTCAGCATGAGGAGTCTGATGGCGCACCCGCGGCGTCGCAAAGCAATCAGCAGGACGAGCAGCACTGACGAAGAACCAAAACCGCACCACTTCAGCACCGATGAAGTATTCGCTGAGCTCGACTCAGCGTCACTTGTCGAAAAGCAACTCGATCGGCTCCGTTTCCCGCGATTCGTGGTCCCAAACGTAGAAGCTGTCATCGCTTGGCAGGAGAACAATCGCGTTGCCTTCCTGATCCTCTGCGACGACGATGGCGTCCTGCGGGAATCCGTCGGCCTGGGAGCGCCACGTTTCGGTTTCCTTGACCACGTGATTCGCCGAGCGCGCGAGACGGCGGCGGTCAGAATCGTCGTACACTGGGTAGAGGAACCAGTATCCCTCGTCGGCATCGTCGATTTCGCCGCCGTTCTCCGACATCAGACGCTGCCGCAAGTCGTCCGGGAAGGTGCGGCCCAATGCTTCCTCAGCAGCGCGGATTCGTGATTCATCAACCGGGAATGCCATGCGAGCAGTGTATCTCGAAATCCCAGTCCTCCGCTACACACGTCCTACCGCAGGGCGGTCTTATTGCAACCGCCTGGCACCCCTATGCGAAGACACGTAAGCTGAGCGACAAATACGGCTTGCTACGGGCAAAGGGCACTGGCTTGGAGGCGTAGATGGAAAGGGTTTTCTCCAGAGAGACCACGCTCGTGGACAACCGGCTCACGCTCGCACTCGCGGCCGGACTGGAGCCTGATGGCCTTAACGCGGCCCCCAGTTTCTTCCACGGATTCGCAACCCACCCGCAGGTGCTCGCACGCGGGCTCGTAACACTCGCCGACATCACCGCTACCCGCTATTACAACTTCACCCCGATGCCGGAGCGCGACCCGATCCTTTCCGCACACGGCGATCGCCTGCGGGCCGAGTGCTTCTCGGGGTGCAACGCCGTCTACGCGTGCTTCGAGGTAATGGGTTCGGGCCTTGATGGTGGTGACATCGGACGTGGCACCACCAACGTCGACATCGGCCCAAAGTCCAGAGTGATGCTGTCCAATCTGCCGCGCCATGAACTCCTGCATCTCGACGTCGGCGTAGAGGGCCTGCGGGCGGCGACGCTGACGACGTCCACGATTGAGCGCCCCGTAACCATGCCATCACGCTGGGTGCCCGCGCTGGGCAACGCGGCGCAGTCACAACAAGGTTTCGTCGAGGCGTTCCGAGTGCCGGCCTCGGGTGCACGCCGATTCCTTGCCGGATTGCCGCCCGCGAGTGCGTCCGGGCATTCAGCCTGGCTGTCCTCATCCCGTGGCGCGATAAAGGTCAGTGCGGTGGCGACGCCGGGAGCGGTGCTGGTCAGCGGCCTGCAGCGGCTAAGCGCCTTGAAACGGCTATTGCCCCACGCACAAGGACTCATCGTCCACGGCCCCGCCGACGAGCACACCGTTGGAGCAATGATCACGCTGCTGCTCCCGGACGCCCGGCTCACCTTGGGGCTCACCGACAAGGAATGGCGCGGCTACTCCGGCGAAGGCTCCCTACTGGCCTCCCTAGCCGAACCGAACGTCGCGGAAGACGCCGACTTAGTGAGCGCGATCTTGGCTTTTGAACCGATCATTGACGTGCACCGCCTTACCAAGGACACCGCGCTTCCCAAGGCCCGGGTGAAGGCCGCGCTGGCGGTGCTCGCGGCCTCTGGCCGCGTGGGCTGGGACGTCAACGACCAAGCCTATTTCCACCGCGAGCTGCCCGACACTCCCGAACGTGTGGGAAAAGACAACCCACGGTTGACTGCAGCACAGAAGCTCGTGTCCGCCGGTGCCGTGCGCAGCGCCGGGTCGGATGCTTGGATCGTCGCATCCGGCGACGCCGAATACGGCGTGCGGCTCGGCCCCGATCCTGATGTGCCCGAGAAGGGTGCCACCTGCAGTTGCACCTGGTATCTCTCACATGCTGGCGACCGTGGGCCGTGCAAGCACGTTCTCGCCGTCATGTTGACACATAAATCGGCCAGCCCCACCGAACGACAGGGACTCGAATGGCAGTGAATCCGAGGCTGAATGAGGCCGTTGAAATCTTCCGCGAATTAGGTTGGGACAAGGCTGATGTCGCCGATGCACCAACACTGCCACTAGGCACGCAAGAACAACAGAAAGCGGCCCTCGCCGGACTAAAAACCGGCGACTGGGGTGAGTACGGGAGAATCCGATCAAACTATATCGGCTGGATCAGCGCGGTGGACGGCAACGAAACCATGCTCGCTCTGTTCGCGTTGCGCCTCGGCGTAATCCCACCCAGAGCAGTATCGCTACTGCAGTACACCGACGATGTTGTTTTGGCTAGATGTGTTGCCCAACGCGGCGAGGCTTACGCCGTCACATTCATCGATGAGGTGTGCATCCCTCGCCTGAGGGTGTCTGAGCACTCCCTGTCCGCACATGGTGAGGCAGCCGTCCGATTGGTATGCGAGATGAGGTTATCCGTCCCAAACAAGGTCGGCTACCTCCAAGACTGGTCCATCGTTGCGCTCGCGGCACTTACTGGTGACGTTGACAACATCACGTTTCCTGAAAAACATGTGCTCCCGACTTTTGAAGAACTGCGTCCTTCGTTTGAGGAGCACTGGCAGGCCACGCTGCGTTCGGGAGCACCGATGACGGGGACCTTCGGCAAGCTGCTTGCGGCTGCGGTCAAGGCAGGGCTGATCGAGCGCGACGCGGGAATAGAGCAGCTTTTCATGTCTTTGGACGCGGCGGCGCGCCCTAGTGACCGTAAAGAACTCACGTCGTTGATCGTGAACGACATAGCGGTGACCGACGATGAACTGGTCGCCCGCACCGACGCGCTGATCCCCGTCCTAAGTCATGGTGAAGGGCCGGTCGTCGAGGGCTTCGCTCCTCGACTGATTGCGAATGTGGCCGACGATCTGGTGGGCGAAGTAGCTCTGGCTTGTCTTTATGCGAAGACGAAGAAGGCAGTGCGACAAGTGTTGACTGCTTTGAAGCAGCGAGACTTTCCCGGGCAGACCAGCGCTGAGCTACTGTACGAGAGGCTAAGTGAACTCGCCCAGTCCTCCGACACGGCCACGGTCAAGTTGGCCGAGGCGGTGCTGACAAAGTGGAACATGAGCCCCGCAGCCCCAAGCGACGAGCCCGAGGTCACCGGGCTGTGGCAGCCCACTCCAGAGCTGTGGAGCGTCCCACGATTTGAGGTGGGTGAGGTCACCCCGGAGGCGTTGACCGAAGCGCTTCGCGTGTTGACATCTCGCGGTGACGTTGCTGCGTTCGGCTTGGAGGCAGACCGATTCCTGGCGCTGGCGGTCGCGCTGGCTAACCACAGCATGGACGACACCCGCAGGGCGCTGCATGGTATCTCGTCGGTGTACTGGGCAGACGCCGTCCACAACTGGTTGGCGGGCAAGCCGGCGCGGCCCTGGTGGCAAACAGAATTTACCCTGTGGGACGTGCATCTTCAGAGCACATTGGACCACCTCGGGCAGATCCCGTGCCTGCTGTCACAGCCATCGCGGGTGGATCTGAGTGTCGAGTTCGAGGATCTGGTTGCATCCCTGGAAAAGTATGCGTCCGCGGGCGTCCCAGTGCTGCAAGCTGACCTGGTTTTGGCGCTAGCTCGCCTGGATGTGACGAAAGCGGACGCTAACCCGGACCTGCCCGAGGTCCGGGTGAAGTTGATGGACGGCAAACAGCTGGTTCGCAGCGCGGACCGAGTAATCACGTCCTACCTGAAGAGACCATTCGTCATTCCGGATGCGCCTTCTACCCTGTCAGATCACGATGACAGCTTTGTCTGGCCCAAGTCATTGGTCGGGTTGAACCGCAAGATGTACCTCGAAACCCGGATCGGCACCTACTTCGGGGTGTTCCCCAACTGGGGTGATGCCCTGAACGTTTACCTTCATCGGCGCGATCCGCACGTGGCGTCAGTCATGGCTCGGCAGCTGGCTCTTAGCGCCAAGCCACTGGGGCCCGGCGCGGCGGTGAATCTGCTTGCGGTCCAGCGTCACGGACGCCCGGAGCATGCCACCGAGTCAGCGTTGGCGCTGCAAGAAGCCTGGGAGCGTGGGCTGTTAGTGCCCGGCGTGGCCGACATCGACTACCTCGACTGGGACGGGCAGCTGCGCAACATCGGATCATTCGTCGAGTCATTGCGTGAGGCAGCGGATCGCGGCATGTTGTCAGTTGTCTGGCCACTTTTGGACGACGTGCTCGTCGCCTCTGCCAAAACCCCGCGGATGTTGGCGGGCACCGCCGAGGCGGCTCAGGCGATGCAGGACTACGTCGGCGAGGTGCTGGCTGCGGTCACTGAGGGTGTTGCACCGGCGTCAGCGCTGGACGTGCCGGGGGTACGCGCGCTCGCGGCTCGGAAAGGTACTTCAAAGGCGGTTGACGCGGCCAGGGGCGTCGTCAAGCACCTGCCCGACCAGCAGGCAGAACCCCAGCAGCTTGCTGCGCCTGCCCTCGACACGGCGCTTTTCAAAAAGATCTGGCCGGCAGCGGCCGGGACCAAGCCGAACATCCCGGATGGGGTGACGTACTCGCTGCGCGAGGCAGGTTCGAACACAAAGCAGCCCCACCTGCAACTCGACATGGTTGTTCCCAGCTACCCGGCGTCCGTATTCGAGATTAAAAGCCCGACCAGAGAGTTCCTTGAGATCCGGGAAAAGGGGCAGGCCATTTCCAAGCGCGTGAGCCAGGACGAGCCGGAAGGCACGGAAAGCTGGCTCTATTGGGACGGCACAGCCTTGGTCGCAGGGCGCCGAAAGAGCGGGGATAAGCCTGAGCTTTCCGACGCACTGGTTGCGGTATTGGTCGCTTACCTGGCGGTCCGCGCCAACGACGTCCACCAGAAGCGGGAATGGGCAGCGGAACGGCTACAAGAATTGGCCGAAAAGGAGGCCTACGGCTCCGCTGCTGTGAAGGCCGCCACGATCGGTTTGCTGCCGTACCACGAGGTGTGGAGCCCGGCGCGGGTGGTGCACACCCTGGAAAAACAGCCTGAGCTGCTGCCGTTCCTGTGGCCAACGTTGAGCGAACCCCTGCGGTTTGCCGGGAACCTGGACACGGTACCGAAGTGGGTGAACCGAGTCCTCGACGTTGTGACGTTGCACGCCGAGATCCTGCTCGAAGCCACCCGCCGCGGCTACATACCGGCTGACGCGTGGGACGGCCTCGACGCGCTGGCAGCGAAGAAAGGTTCGTCTGCAGCACTGAAGAAAGCCCGAGTGCTGGCCAAGTCCTTCGAGACAGTCACGTCCCTGGGGTGACTGGAAACGTCCTTTCAGCACCACCGCTCCCGAGAACCCCGATACTTCCGTTTTGGTTGATGCCGTCGAAGACGCCCACACCCGCGCACTTGCCACAGGCGTCAACATCGCGCCTGCGCTAATGGCCGTGAGCTGAGACCAAGGTGCAATCATTCAAAATAGTTGAAGGGATACCTCTCACTCAGTTGCGGATCGATGCTGTTCAGAAGGTCCGAAACTTCCTGCTCGTGGTCATCGATCTCCTGTCCCTCGGCAAGCTTCTCCTCCAGCTCCGACAACAGGAACCCCATCCTGAGAAAACCAGTGAAATCGATCTTCAAATCGAGGAAGCTCTCTGGCCCTCCGTATTCCCCCTGGTCGTGGTCGAAGAAGAACACTGTCTTGCGCCGTGCACTCAAGAACCACTCATCGCCCTGCCCCGACTGCCCGATAAGCCACAGATCTTCGGGCAAGCCGTCGCCACGTGCTCGCCGATTCCACTCGAGGACCTTCTGATAGCCATACAGAACAATGTCCGGCGTGATACTTACCCCGTCATATCGATGAATGAACTCGGTGTACGTTGCATCGATGTCAGGGATCTTGCCTTTGTTTTTGATGGCGGGATCAAGCTGCTCAAGAGAACTGAAAACCTCGTTGGTCTCAATCAACCTCATAATTTTCCCCTACTCATCCGTGACTGGAGACTGGTCGACGAAAACCACCTCGACGAGCTGAACCTCAGTGAGTTCGCAGTTCCAAAGTTGGACGGCATCGTCGCCCGCCAGCATAACAAGGGCGGTGCCGGACAGAGCTTCCTCGGAGGCGCGGATGCGATTGCCATCGGCAAGGAAGGCCATGCCGGCAGAAAAACCCGAGCCGTCCAATTCCTCCTTCCATCCGAGCCATGCACACCACCTGTCACTCATGCCAACCGGCTCCCCCCACACGAAAAGGGCGGCCCCGGCGAACTCCGGGGCCGCCCTCAAGCGGCCATTCAGCCGATCAGCCAGAGGCTGAACGACGCACTCGGCTACACGTTGAACTTGAACTCCACCACGTTCCGTAGCTGAATAACTTCTTGACTGGCACTCCTCCAGCTGGAAGCGTGAAGGCATGAACATCGAACGCATCGTCCCCAACCTCACGGTGGCAGATCTCCGCAGAAGCGTCGACGAACACGCTGCGGTCCTCGGTCTCGAGGTGGTGATGGATCACGGCTGGATCGTCACACTCGCCGATTCCAGAGGCTGTCAGCTGAATCTCCTCACGAGAGATGCCACAGCCCGCGAGAATCCCGATGTCTCAATCTTCGTCGATGATGTCGAAGCCGCCTACTGTCGCGCTGTCGAGGCAGGTCGCGAGATCGTGCACCCTCTCACGACCGAAGAGTAGGGCGTTACGCGCTTCTTCTACCGCGACGGATCAGGCAACGTCATCAACGTCGGCATGCATTCTCGGTGAGCGCCCCAGAAGCAGGGCGGTGATGGACCGCTAGCCGTGCACCATCTCTTTGCTCGGCCGCTGAGGCACACCGATCGGCACCGCGAGCTTGTTCTGCGTGATGCTGAACCCCTCGATGGAGTCCTCCATGAGGACCTCCCCCGGGTGCACTGGCGGAAGCTTGTTAGTGGTAGTCAACGATTTCACCCTCCTCTGGCTCCGTGATGGTGTAGTCACGCTGAATATGCGCTGTTGCCTGACCCCACTCGCTCGCTTTAACGGACCTACCCCCATAACGCTAAGCATCAAGTTTGAACTCCATAGCTTGGCCATTGCTCAACGAGATGAGCCGAATTCTTCTCCCGCGCCGGAGTCTAGTACTCTGAACGTGTTGCGCGCGGTGCATGCTGACGCGTGACGAGGAGGCGTGGCAGAGCGGCCGAATGCACTGGTCTTGAAAACCAGCGTGGGGAAACTCACCGCGGGTTCAAATCCCGCCGCCTCCGCCAATTGTTTTGGTGATTACACCAAAATCTTGCGTATATTGAGCAGTGGCACTGGGCTATTCTAGTTCCATGGCCAATCGGCAAATATTCCTCCGCCCAGAGTACAGTCACCCAAGCTCGCTGTGGCCGTCTAAAGAACTCATAGTTTCTGGGGCTAATAGAATCGGATTCTATCTTCCTGAAGACTTAGGAATTGAGTCCGATCTGGGACGCGAAATCCTTGAGTGGACGGAGGAGTTTCAGCAGAATTTCCTCGAGATACCCGATAGCTTTCGCCAGCGTCCGCGTTGGAAGGACCAATTCGATAGATTTCGATGGTACGACGCGGGATGGCGTATTACTCACCAATTAAGGGAGCTTTTTCCATCGGTACAGATTGTTCCCCAGTTCGCTCAATTCGTTTTCTCCGTTAATGAGCGAAGAGAAAATGCAGGGAAGAAGCCCTTATGCCTCCCCGGAGAACAACTCACAGGGTTTGTATGCATTAGGGATGTGAGGAATGACGATTAAGGGAAGTTATCGCTCTACGGCGTCAGGCATTGTCTCCGTTGTTCATCGCTGCAGTCACCCAGCTCAGAACGCATCCCACTAGTAGGAACCCGCTAATTTGCAGGTGGGTGGCCCAGTTTCCGCCGCCGCCAGGCAAGGCGAGAAAAATTGAAAATGCAACTGCGGCAAGGCAGTGGAGGGTCAACCGGCTATGTGCGCCTAGACGTCGTTGTGGCCAGGCTTTTTCGATGGCCCAGCTCACTGCTGTGAGAATGGCATAAAAGACGATTCCCGCTAAGGCTCCTGGAACAAGGTAGAGCATGGATTCATCTCCTCTCGAGGGGCGGAATGACTGGCCGGTTTAGTTTATCTGAGAGGAATTTTGCCTATTTCCGGTAAACATCTCGTCGGTGAGCAACGCGCAGGACGAGGACTACGAGCTTTCCGTCTAGGATTTCATAAACCACGCGATAGTGTCCGACTCGAATTCTATACAGGTCGTCCGAGGCTTTTAACTTCTTTACTCCATCCGGGCGAGGGGTAACGGCCAAGTCTTCGATTGCAGCAAGTAGTCGCCTCTGTGTCGGCCTGTCGAGCTTGCGTAGCTCCTTGGCTGCGGATGCCTTATAGGTGATGCGATAAGTGGAGTTAGCCATAGAAGGCGATTAGGTGAGTCCGAGTTCTTTTTTGAGGTCTTCGTGTGAAATCTCTACGGACTCTTCTCGGGCAATCTCTGCGGCCTGAACATCCTCACGATCTTCCAGTGCTTCGACTGCGCGGGCGAAAAATGAAGGAGAGACGACAAAAGCGCGAATCCGGCTTCCACGACTAGTGATGGCGACGGGTGTGTGCTGTGCCTCTTCAAGAATTTGGCTTTGGGATTGGCGGAATTGGCTGGATGCCACTGACATCGTTTTCATACTGCAAATGTACATCTTGTACATTTCGGTGGGCAAGGGCCGCGGGATATCGGGTTGCTGTTTATCCGATTCGCCCCGCCAGGATCCGAGGCAGCGCCTCCGCTGCGGTGGCGGTGACCACCACGCTGGCAAGCGGCGAGAGGTCCGTGGGCTGCGGGGTGATTTCCACGATGGGGATGCCGCGCGCATGGGCAATCTGTGGCAGTCCGGCGGCAGGGTAGACCACGCCGGAGGTGCCCACGATGAGCAGCGCGTCCGCGGTGGACATGCGGCGCTCGGCCTCGGCCCATTCGTCGTCGGGCAGGGCCTCACCGAACCACACCACGCCCGGGCGCACGAGTCCGCCGCACACGGGGCATTCGGGTGGGGTGATGCTCTCGACCGGTTCGTTCGGCAGTGCAATGTCCTCGTCATACGGCGTATCGCAGTCGGTGCAGCGGAAGGCGAACAAGGAGCCGTGTAGGTGAACCACGTCTTGGCTTCCGGCGCGCTCGTGCAGGTTATCGATGTTTTGCGTGGTCACCGTCATGCCGCGTGCTGCAGCAATTGCGCGGTGCCCGGCGTTGGGCTGGGCCCGCTGCGCCAGCTGTGCGCGCCACAGGTACCAGGCGAACATAGGCTTAGGTTCATTGCGCCATGCGCTTATCGACGCCATCGCCACCGGATCCACATTCTCCCAGATGCCCGTCTGCGCATCGCGGTACGTGGCGATGCCGCTGTCCGCGCTCATGCCCGCGCCGGTGAAAACCTCAACGTGGGTGGCATCAGAAAGAATCGACTGTGCGCGCTCAAACAGGTGCTCCATGCATCTAGAGTACGGCGATGAGCACGCAGAATGCTATGGATGCGCTAAGCGCGATTCCCATGCGCCACAGGTAGCGCCGGCCCGGTTCGTGCGCGGTGTTGATCTGCAGCTTCGAAGAATTCGTGGAAAAGACTGCCATGCACATGGGGTCGGTGGGCTCGTTGTAGATGCCCATGCTGCCGGCAAAGCGGAGCGCTTCGTTGCGAACTTGTTCTTCATGGTCGGCGGGTATGGATTGCACGGCCTTCGGGGATGTCAGCGTTAATCGGACGCCCTGAATCATGACGAACACGGTGAAGGCTATCCACGCGGCCACGAGCAGAAAGCCGGAGAAGGGGATATCCGGAATGACGGTGCAGACCGCAGTGAGGCACACGCAGGCCGTCATGGTGAGGACTGTCTGGGCAATGAACGTGGAGGTCTTTCCAGTGAGCAGCTCCGCGCGCTGGGCGGTGGCCTCGGAGAACGGAAGAGCTGACTCTGCCGGTACATCCATTGTTTTTCGAGCCAGCGAGATCGGCGGCACGCACAGCGGCAGTGCAATGGCGAACACAACGCCGATCCACACGAGGACCGTTGCGTTGAGGAAAGATTTGGGCTCGAAGCGGTCCGGGGTGCCCGAGCCATCGATGTGGACCGGGATGGGATCGGGCACCGAGTCCCAGCGCAGCAGCATGTACACCAGCGTGAGAGCACACACCACAGCGGTAGCGACGTAATACTGGCGGGGCTTCATGGCAGGGAGCTTACAAAGGGGGTGTCTGGTTGGGGGCGTTGCAGGAGTCGTTCTCGTACATGGTTCCAGTCATAAGGTTCGCTTGGGGGCAAGTAAACCATCTGCACCTAGGTAGATGGTTCGTTTGGGTGCAAACAAACCATCTGACTAGAACCATGTGAGGGGAACCCTTTGTGGGGCAAGTAGTACGGACTCTTGGGGGCTGATTGGTCGATGAAGGGGAGCTGTAAATGGTCCCTTCAAATTGGTCTCTTTACTTTGGTCCTTTCACTGGGTAAAGGTACCATCCTGGCGCAGGAAACTGGCTGTAAATGGTCCCTTTGCAATGAGTAGGGACCAGAGTATGGGGACCAAACTAAAGGGACCATGTAGCCAAGGTGATGTCGAGAAGGTGGAGCCGCCAGCTGAGGGGTAGAGAATCTCACGGCCAGTGGCGTGAAGCTAGTCGGCCACGCCCTGCTCGGCCTCTAGGTCATCGAGAGAAATGGTCTCTAGCTCGCCTCGGTGGGCGGCGTCGGCTTCGGCCTCGAGCTCGGAGATGTGCTCTTGCCAGGCGTCGATGCCGCCGCGCAGCGAGTAGACGTTGCTGAAGCCGCGGGCGCGCAGGGCCTCGACGGCCTGGGCGGAGCGCAGGCCGCTGGCGCAGTAGAGGACGGCGAGGTCGGCGAGGTCTATGGGCGGGTTGTGGCCAGCGAGGATGTCATCGAGCGGGAGGTGCTGCGAGCCGGGGATGAGGGAGGCGGCGCGCTCGGGGGAGGTGCGGACGTCGATAAGCGTGGCGTCCTCCGGGATGACGCGGATGTCCGTGGGGTTGTCGGGGCGCGCCGGGATGGCGCCGTTCGCGCGCACGGGGATGTATTCCCAGGTCCCGGCGAGGGAATCGTAGTAGCCCAGCGTGCCGATGAGCGGGGTGCCGATGCCCGTGAGGAGCTTGAGCGCCTCGACGGCTAGGGCGGAGCCGGCCACGCCGACGACCGGTCCCATCACGCCGGCCTGCGAGCAGGAGGGCACCTGCGGGTCGGTGGGGAAGAGGTCCTCGTAGACTGGGCCGTGACCGGAATGGAAGACGGTGAGCTGCGCGTCGTAGCCCAGAAGCGAGGCCCACACGTGCGGAATGCCCAGCTCATGGGCGGCCCAGGAGGCTAGGTGGCGGGAGTAGAAGTTATCGGTTCCGTCGATGATGAGGTCAGCGCCGCTCAGCTGGTCTAAGGCGGTATCGGGCGTGAGGCGCGAGAACTGCTCGACGGTGCACTCCGGGTTGAGGGCGTTCAAGGCCGAAGCGGCGGATTCGGTTTTGGGCTGGCCTACGGTCGCCGTGCTGTGGATGACCTGGCGGTGCAGGTTGGAGAGGGAGACGGTGTCGTCGTCGAAAAGCAGGATGCGCCCCACGCCCGCGCCTGCCAGGTAGAGCAGGGCAGGCGAGCCCAGGCCACCGGCGCCGATGACGGCGACGGTAGAAGAGCGAAGCTGTTCCTGTGTGGAGCTTCCCCAGAGGGTTTCCTGGCGTGCATAACGTGAGCTCATTCCAGGCCTACCCAGGTGGTGGTGTCATCGGTGTGGAGCTGTTCTTTCCAGATGGGGACTTCCGCCTTGACGCGGTCGGCGCAGGTCGACGCTGCTTCGAAGGCGTCCTTGCGATGTGCGGAGGCAGCTGCAACGATGAAGGCGGATTCGCCGATTTCTAGTGGTCCAGTGCGGTGCGCGCACCAGAGGCGGACGGCAGGGAAGGCGGCGGCGACCTCGTCGGCGACGCGCTCGATTTCCTGTTGGGCGGTTGGGTGCGCGGTGTAGGTAAGGAGTTTCACACCCCGGCCGGAGTCGTGGTTGCGTACGATGCCGTCGAATAAAACGACAGCACCCGTTTCCGGGGTAGCGATGTCGGGGGCCGTGATGGGCTCGGCGCTGATATGCGCGCCGAGCAGGCCGTAGTTAGTGCTCATTGATGCCTTCCAGCTGGTTGATGATGTGGTGAAGAACTGGTTCGAGGACCGCGCAGCCGTCTTTGGCCGCACCCGTAGAGCCGGGGAGGGCCATGGCGAAAGTCCGACCAGAAACGCCCGCAACGGTACGCGAGAGTGCCGCGGTGGGGATGGCCGCTGAGTGCGCGTAGAAGGCGTGGGCCAGGCCGGGCAGTTCGCGCTCCACGTGCGGGGTGAGTGCTTCGACGGTGCGGTCATCCGGCGTGATGCCGGTGCCGCCGGAGGTGAGGATTACGGAGGGCGCATCGGCGAAGGCAGTGGCGAGGGCTGAGTCGATATCGGCGTCCGCGACGACGACGGGAGCCGGGGTATCGAAGCCCTGCTCACGCAGGAAGTTCACCAAGATAGGGCCAGAGCGGTCCTCGTATTCACCGGCGGCGGCGCGGGGGGAGGCAACGATAACGAGTGCGCGGCGGGTCATGAGAGCGGGAACACCTCCACGAGGTCGCCGGCTGAAAGCTGCGTGTCGGCCGGAATGCGGATGAGTACGTTGGCGCCGATGGCCTGGGACATCAGGTGGGAGCTGGTGCCGCCGAGGAAGGAGGCTTCGGCGGTGCCGTCGGAGATGCTGATGGTTCCACGTCGGAATTGCTCGCGGCCGGTGAGGCCTTCGGCGGGCTCAGTAAGGTGTGCTCTAAATGGAGCGGGAGCGCGGCCGATAACGGGTGCCAAGTAGAGGCGAAAGCTCACCAGCGTGGAGATCGGGTTGCCGGGGAAGCAGACAACGGGAACCTCCCCCAAACGCGACAGGCCCTGCGGGCCGCCGGGCTGCTGCGCCACGTGGCCGAACCAGCCGTCCTCTTCGAAGATCTGGCGGATGACCTCAAACTTTCCGTGGGAGATGCCGCCGGAGGTGACGATGACATCGGGGCGGTGGGTGATGACCGCTTCGGTGAGGTCCGCGCGCAGGGCAGAAGGATCGTCATTCGTGCGCACGAAGCCGGCTACGTCGATGCCATACTGCGCAGCCAAGGCCGCGAGCATCGGTGCATTGGAATCGGGGATGGTGGCCTCGCCCGTGCCACCGATTTCCGCGCCGCCGGTGCAGATGAGGATGCGGGCGGGCGCGTATGTGAGGACCTCGGCCAGGCCCTGGGAGGCGAGGGTGGCGATGGAGGGGGCGTCGAGAAGCGCGTGCTCGTTGATGAGGGTCGTGCCGGCCTGGACATCGGAGCCGGCACGGCGGATGAACTGCTCGGGGGCTGCCGGCACGGTGACCGTGGCGCCCTCCTCGGGGAAGTGCGGGGGCTCGCAGTGCTCGACGGGGACGATGGTAGCGGTGCCTTCGGGGATTTTGGCGCCGGTCATGATGGGAAGGGCGGTGCCTTCGGTGAGGTCCACCGGAGGATCACCCGCCGCAATGGTGCGGCCGACGGTGAAGGCGCCGCCGTGTGTAGTCGGAAGAGCATAGCCATCCATCTGCGAATTATCGAAAGGTGGAAGGTTGTGTTCCGCGCGGTACGTGGCGGCGGCACGGCGTCCGAAGGCGCTGCTCAGGGGAGTGGAGACCGCGCGGGGTTGCGGAAGGGCCGCGCGGACGGCGGCAAGGTGTTCCTCATAGGTGCGCATCGGGTTCCTTCCTGTCACGGAGGCTGGCATAGTGGCAACCATGGTTGACATACACTACTTTGCCGCAGCCCGCGCTGCCGCGGGGCGCGCGCAAGACACGGCGCAGGCGGCGACCTTGGGGGAGTTGCTGGACGTGTTGCGTGCTCGGCATACTGGCAGCACCGAGGCCGGCATGAGCTTTGCGGAGGTGCTGGAGCGCTGCACCTTCCTGGTGGATGGCGCGAGCGCTACCGAGGACGCCGTGCTTGCCGACGCTTCCCGTGTCGACGTCCTCCCGCCTTTTGCTGGGGGTTAGTTGCGGACCCGCAGCGGGCTGGTGAAGAAGTTCACCACGCCGGAGACAACCGCAAGCACAATCGCGCCGATGATGGCGGCACCCCAACCGTCGATGACGAGCGAGTCCATGAGCGCGCTGACGAGGAGCAGGACCGCGCCGTTGATGACGAGCGCGAAGAGGCCCAGTGTGAGGCAGGTCAGCGGTGCGCCGAGGAAGCGAAGTACCGGGGTGACGACCTCGTTGACGATGATGAAGACCGCCGCGATGAGCAGGAAATTCTGGGTGGTCGCAGGAACGATGTCGATTCCAGGGACAATCGCCACTACTGCCCAGAAGGCCACCGCGACGGCAATGACGTTGAGTGCAAAATTGATAAATGTCTTCACAACTGCACTCTAACGCGGAAACTAACCCTCTGCACCGAAGGCAGCGTCCCAGGCCTTAAGCAGGATTTCGGTTTCCTCCGCCGTGGTGACGGAAATGCGCACGCCCTCGGGGAAGGCGCGGACCAGGACGTCATTCTCCGCGAGTTTTGCGGCGACGTCCTGCGGGGAGCCCAGCTTCGCGATGCTGTCGGCGGCAAACCAGATGTGGTTGGCCTGGGACTCCGGAACCCCAAAGTCCGCGAAGTGCGTGACCAGGCGGTCGCGCTGCTCAACGGTCTCATCGGTGCGCTCGCGTAGCTCGTTCTGGGCGGCCAACGAGGCCACCGCACCCGCCTGCGCTACCGAGTTCACGGAGAAAGGAATGGCCACCTTGCTTAAGGCCTCGATGATCTCGGCGTTGCCGAAGGCATAGCCCAAACGGACACCGGCCAGGCCATAGGCCTTGGAGAAGGTGCGCAGGCCAATGACGTTGTCGTGGGTGTGGACATAGTCGGTGGCCAGCGGGACGGCGTCGTTGCGGTTGTACTCGATGTAGGCCTCATCGAGCGCCACGATGACGTCCTTCGGGACCTTGGCCAGGAAGGCGTCGAACTCCTCCTTGGTGATGATGGAGCCGGTGGGGTTATTCGGGTTGCACACGAAGATCAGGCGAGTCTTGTCCGTGATGGCAGCCGCCATGGCGTCCAAGTCCACGCGGTGATCCGCGGTGAGCGGAACCTTGACCGGGGTAGCGCCCACGACCTGCGCGAAGATGGGATAAGCCTCGAAGGAGCGCCAGGGGAAGACAATCTCATCACCGGGCACGGAGGTGATCTGCACCAGCTGCTGGCAGATGGCGGAGGACCCCGCACCGGTGGTGACCTGCTCCGGAGTGACGCCGAGGTTTTCGGCGAGTGCCTTGCGGATTTCCACCGCACCCATGTCCGGGTAGCGGTTAACGTGCGCGACGGCAGTCTCCATGGCCTTGAGCGCGCCGGGCAGCGGCTCCTGGGTTGCCTCGTTGGAGGAGAGCTTCAAGGCGTGCTCGGCATTCTTGCCGGGGACATAGACGGGCAGGGAGGAAAGGTCTGGTCGAATCATGTTCTCCACCTTAGGCGTTGCGGGGGCCGCGGGGCCCGAAGTCGAATTCTGCAGTTTGCGGGCCGAAGGCCTGAAGTCCCTTCGGCGCATCGAAAGCGTCGAGGCGCACCTCGAGGAAGGCGCCGCGCTCCGGGTGGGCGGCGATGTCCTCTAGGGCCTTCGCTAGTTCGCCTTCGGTCGAGGCCACGTAGGACTCCATCGTGGTGTCCTTCATGAACACCTTCGGCAGAGCCGTGTAGTCCCACATCTGGATCTCGTTGTACTCGCGCTCCATGCCCAGGATGTAGCGCTCGATGGTGTAGCCATCGTTGTTGACCAGCACGATGATGGGCTTGAGGTCCTGGCGCACGATGGTGGAGAGCTCCTGGGCGGTGAGCTGGAAGGAGCCATCACCGATGAAGAGGACGTGGCGACGCTCCGGGTTAGCCAGCTGCGAACCGAGCACGCACGGCAGGGTAAAGCCGATGGAACCCCAGATGGTGGAGTTGATGTACTGCACGCCCTCGGGCATGCGCTGCTGGCCCAGCCCGATATTGGAGGTGCCGGCCTCGGCGATGACCACGTCATCTTCCTGGATGAAGCCGAGCATCTGCGGCCAGATGCGTTCCTGGGTCAGCGGGGCATCCGGGTTCGGCTCGAAGGGCTCGGGTTCGAAAGCCGCGCTTGTCGATGCCCCGGCTTCCGGGATGCGGTCGAGGAGGACGTCGAGAAGCTCCAGCGTATTGATGCCCACGAAGTACTCGCCGTCGGCGTTGAGGTGCTGGTCGCCGAAGTTGTAGACGCGGGCATCGGCCAGGTTGTGGGTGAAGGAGCCGGAGTTGACCTCGATGAAGCGCGGGTTCGTGGTGACCAGGAAGTCGGATTTTTCGATGCGCTCCTGCACGCCCGGGGCAGAGGCCGCGCCGTTGTAGGTGCCGATGAAGAGCGGGTGGCGCTCAGACAGGATGGCCTTGCCGGAGGAGAGCTGGGAGTAGGGCAGCTGGGCCTTGTCGATGATGGCGCGGAATTTCTCCGTGAAACCGTGGCGGTTGGTGTCCTGGTCGATGAGGATGATCGCGTCCTTGGCCTTAGCAAGGTGCTCTAACACGTAATCCGCAGCGGCGTTGAGGCGCTCCGGATCGGAGGGAGCCAGCTCGGTGGAGAATGGCTCGTCAGGGACCTCGATGGTCAAGTGCGTGATATCGGACGGGATCTGGATGTGCACCGGGCGCTTCTCGCGCAGGCAGGTGTGCAGGGCGCGGTCGAATTCCTCGACCACGTTCATGGGGGACACGCGTGTGGCCACTTCGGTGAAGGGCGCGAAGGAATCCAGCATGTTGGCATAGTCGCCGTCGGCAAGCGAGTGGTGCAGGTTCCAGCGGAACTCCGTGGCGTACTGCGGCGGCGCGCCTGCCAGCGACACCAGCGGGACGTGCTCAGCGCGGGCACCAGCGATGCCGTTGAGTGCGGAAAGCTCGCCCACGCCATAGGTGGTGAGCAGGCAGCCCACGCCCTTCTGGCGGGCATAGCCGTCGGCAGCATAGGCGGCGTTGAGCTCGTTGCAGGCGCCGACGAAGCGGATGCCCTCGGAAGCTTCAATCTGCTCGAGGAAGCTCAGGTTGAAGTCACCGGGTACGCCGATGATTTCAGTAATGCCGATGGCCTTGAGGCGGTCCAGGATGAAATCACCAATGGTGGTCTGCATGAGAGGGTCCTTTCTATTTGTTTCGGGCGTCGTGGCGCTTCTTGCCCAGCCAGATGAGGGCCAAGGTCACAATCCAACAGGGTAGGACAATGGCGCCGGTGCGGTAGTCGGGCAGCATGAACATCAAAACAATGACGAGTGCGAAGAAGGCCAAGCACAGGTAGTTGGCAAAGGGGTAGAGGGGCGCGCGGAAGGCCGCGTCCGGGCAGCGCTTGCGGAAATTCAGGTGTGCAAGGGCGATGGCGGACCAGGAGATGAGCTCCGCACCAACGATGATGGCGAGGAGAACAATCAGGATCTTGCCCTCGAAGAGGAAGTTAAGTAGCACGGCCGAGCCCATGAGTAAAGAGTTGAAGAGCAAGGCGCGAACCGGCACGCCCTTGGCGCTGACGGAATTGAAGAAGGGTGGGGCTTGGCCGCCGCGGGAGAGGTCCCGCAGCATGCGCGCGCCGGAGAAGGTCATGGTGTTGAACACGGAGACGGCGGCGACCAGCACGATGAGGTTAAGGCCCGTGGCGGCGGCCGTAATGCCCAGGGTGCTCAGTGCGCGCACGAAGGGTGAGGTGGAAGTATCGAGTTCATTCCACGGGGCGAGCAGCACGATGATGCTGATGCCGCCGACGTAGAAGAGGAGGATGCGCCAGATGACGTTGTTGATGGCCTTGGGCAGGCTCTTGGCGGGATCCTGCGCCTCGCCTGCGGCGGTGCCGATGGAGATGATGCCGCCGAAGGAGAAAATCACCGCGACGAGGGAGAAGAGCATGCCGGTAGCGCCGTTGGGGAAGAAGCCACCGTGCTCGGTGATATTGCTTAAGCCCAGGGCGGGCTCCGGGGTGAGGCCAAAGACGATGGCCGCGCCGACGATGATCATGAGGATGAGCGCGGCGACCTTGATGAGGGAGAGCCAGAACTCTGCCTCGGCGAAGGCACCGACGTGCACCAGGTTGATGGCGGTGACGATGACGAGCGCGACGAGGGCGGTGAGCCAGTGGGGGATCCCGGGGAACCAGAAATCCATGATGGTGCCGGCGGCGGTGAGCTCCAGCATGCCGACGACGATGGTGGTAAACCACCAGTTCCAACCGGTGACAAAACCGGCGATGGGCCCGATGTACTCGCGGGCATAAGCACTGAAGGAGCCTGCGACGGGGTGCTCCACGGCCATCTCACCAAGCATGCGCATGATGAGGAAGATGATGAAGCCGCCGATGGCGTAGGCGGCGATAACGCCGGGACCGGCCTCCTGGATGGAGGCGCCGGAGCCTAAGAAGAGGCCCGTGCCGATGCACGAGCCAAAAGCGATCATCTGCAGGTGGCGCGACTTCATGCCGCGCTGCAGGCCGTCGTCTGCACTCGTGTTGTCGCTGGCGACAACGTCCTGTGCTTTGACGGAATTATTGGTTGTGGTCATAAAGACGCCCTTCATGAACGTATATGTGTGACATGGGTCATTTAGCTGTAGGAGATTATTGCGCAGCACAGTTTTGTTTGTCACTAGACAATATTCTTAAGTATCTTTGACATATGTCAAAAGTGCCGCCCCCGCAGCTGATGAACATTCAAGACATCGTCGACGATTGTGCCCAGATCCTGCAGCGTTCCGTTGAGGTGACTACCCCCGCCATCGCGGTGATCGCGGCTAGTGCGCAAATCGGTGCCATCGATAAGAACCGGGCGGCCTCTATTCTTAATCGCACCCCGCCCCCGGAGCCGATTCCGTGGATGCTGAGTTTCGGTATTCAAGAGGCGGTTCTGCCGGTTCGCCTGCCCGCCAACCCGCGCTATGACATGCTGCCTCGCGTGGTCATCCCCCTGCGTCATGAGGATCGGCTCGTGGGCTATCTGTGGATTATTGATGAGCCCGCGCTGGGTGATGCCCCCTTGGTCCGCCTCGGTTCTTTAACGGCTCCGCTAGCCAGGCTTATCGACGAACGCGATGCGCCCCTCGCCGCCCGCGCCCAACAGCTCGGCGAGCTGGCGCGCGAGGTGCTCGCCGGTGATCCAGCCGCGCTGGCCGGGGCGCGTGAGCGCGATCTTTTGCCTTCCGATGGCGAGCTGACCGTGCATCGCGTGCTGGTGGAAGGCGATCAGCGCGCGGTGGCCGTGGAGCTTGCCCGCCCGCTGGTGCGCCGTCCTTTCCTGGTTGCGGATTCTCACGATTCCCTCGTGCTCATTGAGTGCCGTCGCGATGACAAGGACACCGAGGCCCTCATGGAGGAGCTACAGAGTGCCGCGCTTGTCGCCGGCGCTGAGGTAGTGGCGCGCGGCTCGGCGCCGACGGCCCCGCAGGCGCGACTCATGGCGGACGTGGCCAAGCTCTGCGGCCAGGATTCGCTGCGCTGGGAGGAGGCCGGCGCGTGGCGCCTGCTGCGCGGGTGGGAGCTGACCCCGGCAACCGTGGTGGAGATGAGCCCCGATGCCGCCGTGCTTCTCGACGACCCCCGCAATTCCTACTGGCATACCCTGCTGACCTACTTTGAGCATTCCCGCAACGTCTCTGCGACCGCCGCTGCGCTCTACATTCACCGCGCTACACTGCACTACCGCCTAGACCGCGTGCGTGAGATTCTCGGGCCCGGCGTGCTGGATGATGGCTGGCGCTGCGCGGCTCTCTACGTGGCCCTCAAGCTGCATGCGGCGCTTCAGGGAAAGAATAGGGAAGCCCCATTTTGTCCCTAGGGGAAGCGCTCAGGTAGAGTGATGGACGATTCATTGCGAATCGCTGGAGACGTGCCAGAGCGGCCGAATGGGGCTCCCTGCTAAGGAGTTGACTTACTTGCGTAGGTCCGGAGGTTCAAATCCTCTCGTCTCCGCAAACTGCAGAACCCGAGTCATCGTTTCACCGGTGGCTCGGGATTTTATGTTTCAGTCGCTTTGTATGTCAGCCGCCCGTGAGCAGAGAACTTAGAATGAAGGCGCTGAGCTTAATCTATGCTGGCTGGGAGCGTCGTGGAGTTACTAAAAGGGCCAATTTGGGATGTGGAAAGTAACGCGAACATCGATCCCGATGAGAGCTTTGTTCGAATTAGGTTGCATGAAGAAAGCGTTGTAGCTGAATTTACTATTTCCGAGCTGTGTAGCTTCTTTGGAATTAATGGTTTTGATTGCCTGCAACGCCAATTCAAGGCTTGGTATGATTTGAACGCTTTCGCGTGGGATTCAAAAGGTAGAGTCCATTGTGAACAGATCCCTTTCTCCGAATATTTTGTTCTTTCGAAAATTCATGAGTGCTATTCCCCGCAGCCACTTCCCGAAGCAACGAACGGCGTAGTGAGGTGGGGGATGAAAAAGAAGTAATTATCTGGCGAATGTGCTTGATGGAGAAATGAGGGCAGGGTGGTTCCGAAGAATTTTCGGTCTCCTAACTCAGCACTAGAGTCAGGATCAACACACAGGTTGAGAGCGCGAGCATGCCTAAGCAGTTGATCCAGAATTCACTGCCGAGGAAGTGGGCGCGTACATGGGCTGCTGCGGCTGCGCAGAAAAATGCGATGACTCAAAGCATGGCTGCGATTCCTACGCTTGGGAACCAGAATCCGGCGATGACTCCTGTGGCTGCGCGGCACTTGATGACAATGAGCGCCCACCAGTCTTTGGGGCGCTGGTTAACCCGAGTCTCAAAAGACTAGTGTTTGCGGGGAAGGGGAGAGATTATATTCCTTCTTGTGCGCCCTCGCAACAAATCTTGAGGAAGTTTATACGATAGTCTACATTTTTCATCTTTTGCTTCCAATTATCCCTACTGGATGTAACTCTAGGGGGTGTCCGATTTTCAGCCATCTTTTCTAGAAAGGATTATGGACATGTATCGTCTCAAGAAATCTACGCGTTTAGTGGTGCTGGTTGCGGCAGCAACAGTTTTTGCACCAGTCAATGCTAGTGCCGGTACTGAGACTGACCTCGCTGAGTCGACTCAGAATAATGCCTCTCAGTCTTCTGTTTCCTCAGAAGTTGCGGAAAAAGCAGATTCCTATGTTTTCCTTCAGGGAGACCAATTCGCGATTGCTAGAGAGGCAGAAAGCGCTCTTTCGCAAAAGGAACTGCAAGAAATCAAAAATGAAGTAGAGACTCAGAACGAAAGGATCAGCGAGGCCAAGGCTGATAGTAACCTTGAGATGAAGGTGGCGGGAGACTCGATAACTTTCTGGGAAAAAGGGCCGAAGATTTCGAGCGCTGATGATGATGACATTGATCCATACTTTCAAGAGGGTCGGAATGGAATTGAATTCCATGGGACTTATGTGAGGGTGCTACTGTCTAAAACGACGATTAACCGGGTGGGTGGCGGTGTCACAATCGCTGGAGTCTGGATTCCCGAGCCAGTTCTTTCCAAAATCCTAGCTACTGGAGGGGCTATTGCTGGTCTTGCGCCCGGTGGTATGTATGCAGACTATGGCATTGGTTCGATTGTGGCTGGCGCTTTCACACATAATGCATATCCTCAGCGGGTTGGTTTTCAATAAATTATCCTTCCTCTAAACAGAAAGGGGTTTAGGGAAAGGTAATTGGAATTTTGCCATATGGATGTTTCTGCATTGTTCAGATAACAGTCCAAGAGAATCTGCCGCCTGGCAAGAATAGAAATGGTTCTGGAGAGTAAAATATGTGGAAAAAGATATTGGCCACTGTGGGCGTTTTATTGATGATGCTTTCCGCTCAACTTCAGTGGCCGTATGGGGTCACGATTGCTCTAGCAATTTTGGTCATTTTCCTTGTGTTTGTTCCATCTGGGAAGAAGTAAATATCTGAGCAGAGGTGGGTATTTTAGCGGGCCTGCCTCTGTTTTAGATTGATTATTTATTAAGTTATGAAACAAAATACTATTTCTATAGTAGGCAGGCTAGCTCTTTTCTTTCTGGCTAGCGTATCTTTTGGGGCCACGGCTTCATCAATATCTACTGCTCAACAGAGGAATTTCGATCCTCTTTCATATATTGAAAGTGGAGATGAGGTGCAGGTGGGTCCTCCCCGAGGGGCGGTGACGTGTTCTGTGACTATCATTTCCCAGCAGCGGGCCTTGACTGCCGGTCATTGTGGTGAAAGTGCGGATGAAGTGTATTCGAAAGGTAGGCGTATTGGAAGTATTGGTGAAAACTACTTGTGGAGTAACCAAGGGATAGATGTTTCAGAAATACTTCTTGATCCTCCGGTAGATTACGTTCTTCGGGCTGATAAAATTAGTGATAAAAGTATCGAAATACCTTCAGCTATTTTTGCAAAAACCTTTCTCGGAGGGAGAATTGATGGGGTTGTCAACGACAAGAACTTATATTGTGAGGCATTTTCCATCAATGGGAGAGAATATCAGGCGCGAACTCTAAAGGCTCAAATGACTTCAAAACCTGGGGATTCAGGCGCCCCTGTCTATAATCCTGCAGGAGAATTGGTGGCCCTCATTGAAGGCGGCAATGGGAAAGGGGATACTACTATCACGCCGCTTTCTTTCCTGGAGGAAAAACTCTCTGAAGACTCTTCTTCTAATGAGTGTAAAGGAAATGGTTAAATTACACAGCCTGTTTGCTAGGAGATTTTCCGCTTTATCTAACGACTAGTTGCAGCTGCTACGCAAAAGAGGAGGCGGAATCTGCTCAACGACTTCCTGCGCTAGCGACGAGTCGGATTTGGACGGTGTTGGTTGTTGCCGAGTGTATTTTGTTAGTCGGCGGACGTAGCGCCATCGGCAGATGCCTCAATACTAGTCCTTGTCCTAACATCGAGAAGTTTTAGAGTGCGTTAATTTTGTCGCTTTAGTCGAGGGCTTGTCGGTTTATTGATTGCTTGATTTCGCTGCTTCAACTTATAGAACCCTAGTCATCGTTCACCGGTGGCTCGGGATCTGCGTTTGTTGTTGTCATTCTAGAAGCGGGTGCCAGCGCAGCTCTCGGAAGCGGGCAAAGCTCTGATCTTGGCTCAGTAAGGTTGCTTCTTCTTCTATTACGGACGCGGCTATCCAGGCATCAGGGATGTCGCTGGCTTTAAGCTTGTGCAAGCGCACCAGTTCAGTGAAGGTTGTCCAGGTCCCTGGGCTGGAGCTCAAAAGAGTGCCCGTTTGGGGCCGCTAGAATGGTATTGAGTGCAGTCAGTGCTTGCTGGGCGGTTAGTGGTTTGTGGAATAGCTTGTGGTTGGTCATAACTCGAACAAGGCCCGTTGCCACAACATCCAGGAGCCCAATTGTTTCATGCCGATTCAGCGCACCACTTAACCACTGCTGAGCGGGTTTATGTTGTGGTGCTGCGGAGTGGAAGGTATAAACGAGAATGTTGACATCAGGAATGATCATCGAGCACCGCCCATACGGCTTCTTTGTCGCTGAGATCAACTAGAGCTGGTCCGCCGCAATCGAAGGAGGGGAGGTTTATCCTGGTGTGCATACCTTTAGGGTAGAAAGCATCAAGTCATCAATCAATAGGTGCGATGATGCATCTTCCTTCTGGAAGCCGTGAATGGTTGACTGGTGTCTTAAGTCAGTGCGAGCGTCAGGATCGGTACTCCGATGGAGAATGCGAGCATGCCTAAGCAGTTGATCCAGAATGCGCTACCGAGGAAGTGGGCGCGGACATGGGCTGCTGCGGCCGCGCAGAAATAGGCGATGACTCCAATCATGGCTGTGATTCCTACGCCGGGGAACCAGAGGCCGGCAATGAGTCCTACGGCGGCGAGGCACTTGATGACAATGAGCGCCCACCACCAGTCCTTGGGGAGTTTGACGCCGCTGAGGCAGGCTTCGATGAAGGGGACTGGTTTGAGGGAGAGGGCGGCGTCGCCAAGCAGAATGGCTGCTAGTAGAAGGGAGGGCCAGGCTGGGGAAGATTCTAGGATCATTGGGTTACTCCGAATGCGGTGTTGAGGCGTTCGATCGATGAGGCGGCTTGGGATGTGAGGTGCTCGGTGTCGTAGATTCCGGCGGCCCAGCCGATGAGTAAGCCGAGGTAGACGTTGTACAGCAGGTCGGCGTACTCGGCCGCATCGGCGCTGCTGAGCCTGGTGCCGAGTCGCAGGGTGATTTCATCGGTCAGGAGCGTTTTGAGTGCGGTGAGCGCTTCGCCTTGATTGCCTTGTTGGATGAGTGCTGCGCCAAAGGCGCGGGAGAGCTCTTCGTGGCCGGTAAACATCTGGAGGAAAGGTCTCAGGACATCGAGAAGGCTATCGGATTGTCCCCGGATGTCATCGTGGAGTTCTGAAATGTGTTGGCCAATGGTGCGGATGAGCAGCGTTTGTTTGTCGCCGACTCCCATGACGGTTCCCACGCTAACGCCAGCTTCGGATGCGATAGTCCGGATGCTGGTGGTGGCGTAGCCCTGAGTGAGGAAGAGTTCGTAGGCGGTGGCTAGGACCTTGCTGACGGTGCCAGCTTTGGCGGCCGAGCGCGATGAGTGAACGTGTTCAGTGAACATGTTCAAAAGGGTAGCTCTTGATGGTTTCGAGGTCAATGACGCCGAAGTGTTGACAGTTGGCGCTAGGCCAGCGTGGGGAAGACGCGGTCGCGCAGCAGGTGTGCAAGCTCGCGGTCGGGGGCTGCTGGGTTGACCCAGGCGGTGTCCCCGATTTCGGCGGCGGCGTGGGGTTCGTCGGTGGTGACGGTGCGGGTGTAGGTGAAGATGGTGCCGACGACGACCTCGCCCGGTTCGTTGGCGGCGGGAGCGTCGAAGGTGCCGAGTTTGTTGAGGCTCTCGGCGTCGAGGGTGAGGCCTACTTCTTCGGCAACTTCGCGCAGGGCGGCGTCGACAAGCGCCTCGCCCGCCTCGGGCTTGCCGCCGGGCAGTTGGTACTTGGTGGAGGACTTCTTGCGCACGGTAAGCACGTGGCCTTGTGGGTTGCGGATGACGACGGCTGCTACTTCAATCATGGCTGCTGATTGTAGTGGGTAGTGAAAGTGCTAGAAAAATTTGTTTATCAATACAAGTTGGCGGGGTGTGGGCAAGGGTTTTGTTTTAGCAAACCATATCAACCTTTAATTGTTAATCATGGAAATTACGTTATGGGTTTCGGCAGGTTAGAGACTCGAAGCTTCAACGGGTACACTGCCTTCAGTGCGCCAAAGTTGGAAGATTTTTATCAGAGATGTAGCCAGGCTTGGCCGCGTCCCCAGGGCGTGGATCATCCTCATCGGGCTCATCATCACCCCCGCGTTGTATTCATGGGTGAACATCGCGGCTTTTCGTGACCCTTATGGCCATACCAACAACATCAAGGTGGCCGTGGTCAACGAGGATAAGGGTGCTAACAATGAGCTCACTGGGGACATTGATGTCGGCAGCGAGGTCATTGAAAAGCTGAAAAAGAATGACCAGTTAGGCTGGCAATTCCTTGAGCGCGACGAAGCCGAGAAAGCCCTTTTAGAGGGGGACGTGTATGCCTCGGTGACGATTCCTGAGGACTTTAGCGAGAACCTCGTGAGCATGCTCGACGGGAAGTTCACGCAGCCGCAACTGGTCTACCGCGTCAACGAGAAAAACAACGCCATCGCCGTGAAGATTACGGATACTGGTGCCAAAGGTCTGGACAAGCAGATCACGGCGGCCTTCAAGGAGCAGGTGGCCACGGTCGCGGCGGAAAACGTCAAGGACACTGGTACCGAATTTGAGCGAAAAGTCACGCGCGCGATGAACAACACCAGCTCCGCGTTCGGGGAGACCGCGCAGGAGATCGACGGCAACCGCGAGAACCTTGCGCGGATCCAGGGAAAGCTTGACGCCGCTGCTGATTCCACGGTGGGCGCCAAGTCTACGGTGGCTGATGTGAGTGCTGCGCTGGGCGACGCCCAAACAGCCCTCGCCGAGGTCTCATCCCTAGTCGAGCAAGCTCAAGGAGGCATCGGTGATTTCACCGACCAGACCACAGGTGCCTTCGTCAGTGGCGCAAGTGCGGTGGCGGACGGTACTGCCCAGGCGCAGGAATCTATTGCGGATGTCACTGCGGGCCTGAACCAGGCTGGTGACCGCTTCGATTACGCCACGCAGCGAGCGAACACTGCTATTGACGCGAGTGCGGAATCGATTGCGCAGCTTAAAGCCCTGCGCGATTCCGCAACGCTCTCACCGCAGGTGGCCAAGGAAATTGATGACGCCATCCAGCGCCTCGATGAGGGCAATGAATCCAACCGTCAGCTGGTGGGGAACCTGACTGCGCTGAGCAAGGATACCCAGGCCGCAGCGGACAACGTGCAGGCTAGCGCGGAGGCCATCAACCAGGCAGCGGCCGATACCAAGGCCACGTCGCAGACGCTGCGCGATACCGTGACCACCGCCGTGCCGGAAATCAACCGTGCCATGAGCAATCTGAGCTCCATGGCGAGTGCTTTGAGCTCCACCCTGGAAGCTCAGAAGGGAACCATGCAGGAGGCCAATGGTCTCCTGGACGGCGTGGCCCAGCAGCTGCGCGCCACGAAGGACACCTTGTCCGATTTCGATACCAACCTCCTGGCCCTGCAGGACAGCCTGCGCGCTATGCAGGGCGATGTGGGTTCGCTGCGGGCTGCGATGAACTCCAAAGTTGTTCAAAATGTCACCGGGCTGGACGCGGAAGAAATCGGTAAATTCTTTGCGGAGCCCATCGAGCTGAAGACCGAAACCGTGTACCCGGTGGACAGCTACGGCTCCGCCATGGCGGCGCTGTTTACTAACCTCTCTCTGTGGATTGGTGCCTTCGTCCTCATGGTGATCTTCCGGGTTGAGGTCGATAAGGAGGGCTTCGACCGCATCACGGTGGGCCAGGCCTACTTGGGCCGCTTCCTCCTCATGGCCCTGATGGTCATCATCCAGGCCGTCACGGTGACCGTGGGTGATCTGCTCATCGGCGTGCAGACCGTGAACGCGCCTGTCTTCATCCTGACGGGCGTGCTCGTGGGACTGGCCTACTTGAGCATTATCTATGGGTTGTCGACGTCCCTGGGTCACCTCGGCCGCGGCCTCTGCGTGGTCTTTGCCATCATTCAGATTCCAGGTGCGTCGGGCCTGTACCCGATTGAGCTGCTGCCCAGCTTCTTCCACACCATTTACCCATTGCTGCCCTTCACCTACGGCATCGACGCCATGCGCGAAACCATCGGCGGGTTCTACGGCAACCACTATGTCAAGAACATGGGCGTGCTCGCTTTCATGTTCATTCTGTTCTTTGTCTTCGGCCTTCTACTGCGCAAGGCGTTGGCGCACTTCAACGTCATCTTCAACCGCGAGCTGAAGGACACCGAGCTCTTCGACTATGAAAACGTGCAGGTTGTGGGCTCCGGCTACCGCATCGCGGACGTCATCCAGGCGCTGGATAGCCGCAGTGGCCTCAAGAGGGATTTGGACCGCCGCGCTCATAACTGGGGCTACTGGCTCAAGCTGGTGGCCATCGCGGGCGTTGTCGGCGCGGTCATCCTCATCGTCGTCTCGGGCCTCTTGCCCGACCAGAAGCCGTTGCTCTTGGGCATTTGGACGGCGTGGTGCTTCCTTATTATTGTCGCCGCGGTCACCCTGGAATACCTGCGCATTAGCCTGAAGCAGTCCGCGGAGCTCGTGACGCTGGATGAAGATGACATCAAACACCCGGCTCGCGCCGGCGCGGATTCCACGGAGGGGGATAATTAATGCGTGGAACACTCGATCTTTTCCTCAATGACATGCGCACCGCATGCCGCAACGTGATGAGCGCGGTGATGCTCGTGGGTCTCGTCGTCATTCCGATGCTGTTCACGTGGTTTAACGTGTTGGCTAGCTGGGATCCCTTTGATAACACCAGCCAGCTCAAGGTGGCGGTGGCCAGCAAGGACACCGGCTATGAGAGCGATCTGTTGCCGGTGCCCATCAACGTCGGCGATCAAGTACTCAATGAGCTGCGCGCGAACGAGCAGCTGGATTGGGTTGTGACCACCTCCGATGAGGCGATTGAAGGTACCAAGTCCGGTGAGTATTACGCAGCCATCGTGCTTCCGGAAGATTTCAGTACCGACATGATGAACTTCTACACGGATGGTTCCCAGCCCGCGGATTTGTCCTTCTACATGAATGAGAAGAAGAACGCGCTGGCTCCGAAGATCACTGGCCAAGGTGCAGAGGGTGTGTCGGCCCAGGTTGCCGAGGCTTTCACGACGACGGTCGGTGACGTGTCCTTCGATCTGGTCACTTCGCTCTCGGACTTCTTGAGCAAAGGCGATACCAAGGCTGTGTTGGACCGGATGCAGGCGCGCGCGGATGGCGTGCAGACTCAGCTGGATATGGCTGCCCGTACCGCGCGTTCCCTCGCTGGCCTCGTGGATACTGCGGTTCCGCTCATGGAAAGCGCCCAGCGCATTGCGGACTCGGCGGACCTGGAGCTTCCGGAGGTCCAGTCCTCCTCGCTCAACGTTTCCACGGACGCCCTGCAGCAATCCCTCGATGCCACCAGCGCTAGTTATGACGTGGTGCGCCAACGCATTGATGCGCTTTACGACGACGCCTCCGCCTCCCGCGCCGACCGCGTCGCCACGCTCAATACCTTGGCCGGCCAGGTGGAAGGCACCATTGCGCAATACCAGAACCTGCACGGCCACATCGAGGCCCTGCCGCTTCCTGCCGGGGATAAAGAGAAGGCGCTCAGCCGTATCGAGGAGGCCATCGACGCGCAGCGCACTCTCCACGCGCGACTTACAGCAGCCGCGAACGCTCCCGAGCCCACGAAGCCGGATCTCTCCAGCATCGACAATGCCAAGAAGGCAGTGGAGGGAATCTCCACCTCCGGTCTGCGTGAATCCCTGCGCGCGCTGCAGGACTCCCTGGGCCAGGTGAGCGCGGATCTGGATACCGCGAAGACTCCCGTCACGATTGATTCCTCTTCCTTGACGGATGCTCGGGATGCGGTACAGAAGCTCGCCTCTGGCCTGCAGGATAAGGCCAACAAGTTCGGCGACCTGCGGAAGGATATCGACTCCGCTGCGGCATCCGGGGATCTGAAGAAGCTGGCGGACCTCATCGGTTCCGATCCGGATGCTCTGGCGCACGCGATTGCGGCTCCGGTGGACGTCGACAGGCAAGCGGTCTACCCAGTCAAGAGCTTTGGTGCCGGCATGACACCCATGTACACGGCGCTGGCCCTGTGGGTCGGCGCGCTGCTGACTGCGGTGAGCGTGCGCACCGACGTGGTGGACAAGGACAAGTACTCGCCGATGCAGCGCTTCTTCGGCCGCTTTGGAATGTTCGTCGCGGTTGGTCTCATGCAGTCGACGATGCTCATCTTGGGCCTCATCTTCTTCGTGGGCATCGAGCCCGCGCACCCGATTCTCATGCTGCTGGCAGGCTGGGTTAGCTCGCTCATCTTTATGCTGATTTGCTACACCTTCGTGGTCTCCTTCGCCAACGCAGGCAAAGCCTTGGCGGTGCTCATGCTGGTGGTCCAAGTATCGTCGTCGGGCGGTGCCTACCCCTTGCAGGTGCTCCCGGACTGGTTCCAGAACATTAGCCCGTGGCTGCCGGCGACCTATACCATCCGTGCTTTCCGCGCGGCCATCGCCGGAACTTACCACGGTGATTACTGGCTCTCCCTGTTCGCCCTCTTGCTCTTTGCCGTACCGATGCTCATTCTGGGCGTGGTCTTCCACAAGCCGCTGGAGAAGTTCACCAACGGCTGGGTGGAGACCTTGGACAAGACCAAGCTGATGTAGCGGTTACTTCGCGGTGCCTTCGGGGTTATCGATTGTGATGATTCACATAATAAAATCGCAATATTCAAGGCTGAGGGGAGTGTCCATCGGAGGTAAATGGCAGTAAGCTGAAGCGCTGTGAAACGCGGTCATTTCCTGGGCCCGGCTCGGCTCACCGCCGTGGGCTTTATCCTGCTCATCCTCGTGGGAACGCTGCTGCTGATGCTGCCGATTTCCGCCAACGTTCCGCAGTGGACACCGTTCCTGCCGGCGCTGTTTACGGCTACCTCGGCGGTCTCTTTGACGGGCCTCGTGGTGGAGGACACCGGCACCTATTGGACGCCCTTCGGCCAAGCGGTCATCATCGCGCTCATCCAGCTGGGCGGCCTCGGCATTATGAGCCTGGCATCGCTGTCAGGCATGCTTCTGACCGGTCGCATCAGTTTCAAAGCCCGCCGGACCATGGCGGCAGAAGGTCGTGCTGTGGCTTCCGGAGGCATTCGGCATGCCCTGCTGCTCACCCTGATGATGACTCTGATCTGTGAGGCCATCGTCGCTGTGTTTATCGGCGTGCGCCTAGCCACCGAACACGGCGTGGCACCAGGGCGCGCGGTGTGGGAAGGTATCTTCCACGCCATTTCGGCCTTCAATAACGCTGGGTTTAGTACCTATTCAGACAGCGTCATTTCCTTCGCCGCCGATGGCTGGATTTTGATTCCTCTCGCCTTCGCCCTGATTGTCGGTGGCCTGGGCTATCCCATGTTGGCGGAGTTCGTGCGACGGGCCCGTGCACGGCTAACGCGCTGGCGCGGCGGCACGCCCCGCATTCACCGCATGTCCATGACCGCCCGGATGACGCTGGGCGCCACCGCGTTCTTGTTGCTGGGTGGCACCGTGGTCTTCTTCCTCTCCGAGGGTTCCGGTGTGCTGCATGGGATGCCGCTGGGCCAGAAGCTGATCAACGCCTTCTTCATGAGCGCTTCGCCCCGAACGGCCGGTTTCAACGCCATCGACTACGGGGAAGCGCACCCGTTGACGCTGATGGTTACGGACATCTTGATGTTCATCGGCGGCGGCTCCGCCGGTACGGCGGGTGGCATCAAGGTGACTACCGCATGCGTTCTGGGCGCGGCGATGATTTCTGAATTCTTGGGCAGGGAAGACACCTCCATCGGGCACCGTCGCCTGCCGCTGTCCACCTTCCGTCAGGCCCTCGCGCTGACGGCCGCCGGAATGATCGTCGTTGCCGTAGGTGTGGCGACGCTGCGCATCTGGGACCCCGAGTTCACCGCGGACCAGGTCACTTTCGAAGTCATGTCTGCCTTCGCCACCGTGGGTTTGTCCACGGGTATTACTGCAAGTTTGTCCGCACCATCGCAGCTCATGCTGTGTCTCATCATGTACGTTGGCCGCGTAGGCCCCACCACTTTCGTGGCGGCACTGGCCGCCCGGACCATCAGCCTGCGCTACCGCTACCCAGAAGAAAGGCCGTTCATTGGCTAACATGTTCAGCGCCCTGCGGCGCGAGAAGACGTCCATCAATATTCCACCGGTCGTCGTCATTGGTATGGGGCGGTTCGGTTCTTCCCTGGCCCGCGAGCTGATGGAGCACGGCGTGGAGGTTCTCGGCATCGACGCCGAGGAGAAGCACGTGCGCGAACACGCCGCGTACCTCACCGAAGCGGTGACCGCGGATACCACCGACGCCGAGGCCCTCCGCCAGCTGGGCGTTGATGAAGTAGAGCGCGTGGTCGTGGCCATCGGCTCCGATTTGGAGGATTCCATCCTTACGGCCTCCAACCTCGTGGAGCTCGGGGTAAGCGATATCTGGGCCAAGGCCGATTCAGATGCTCATGCCCGCATCCTGCGCCAACTGGGAGTGCACCACGTGATCCGCCCGGAGCGCGATACGGGTCGCCGCGTGGCGCACCTGTTGGGCGGGCGCTTCGAGGATTTTGCGGAAATCGCCACCGACTATGGCGTGACGGCGATGACCCCGCCGGCGTCGATAAGCAAGGGTCCTCTCAACCTCCATCAGGTATGGGAGGAGTACAACGTCCAGCTCATCTCCCGCTGTGAGGGGCCGGGCCAATGGCGCCCGCTTGTCGACGGCACCGAGCTCACCCACCGCGACCTCATCGTCGTCGCCGGTAGCCCTGCGGATCTGGAGGCCTTCTCGCAGTCCTAGTCGGCGCGCTCTGGGCGCCTCACACTGTGCAGTGAGGAGCGGGGCGCTACAGTAGCGCCTATGACGAAGGCACGTTTCCCGGGCTCGGTGTATGGAACAGGGGAGGAACCCGATCCGCGCTTCAGCATGGCTAATGAGCGCACGTTCCTGGCGTGGATCCGCACGTCCTTGGCCTTTATCGCCGGTGGTGTGGCCCTGGAGACCTTCGAGCTACCTCTGAACACCACGCTGACTCGCGTCGTCTCCATCATCATGCTGATCGTGGCCATCATCCTGCCGGCGGTGGCGTGGTTTCACTGGGGTGCCTCGGAGCGCGCGATGCGCCATGGGCGTCCGCTCCCGGCTAGCCCGGCGTTGGCGTTGATTGTTGGTGTGGTGATCATCATCGGCCTGATGATTCTGGTGGGCGAGCTGCTAGCGTGAGCGAGCTTTTTGATCCCGGCCTCCAACCCGAGCGCACCCGCTTAGCCTGGCAGCGCACGGGTCTCGCCGGCCTCATCGCGGGTTTGCTCGTCGTTCGTTCCGTTGCGCCATGGGCCGCACTGATTGTTGGGGTAGTGGTGGCCGTTGTGTTGTGGTTGGCCACCGCCAAGCTTCGCGACGCTGACGAGATCCTGGCCCGGGCCGAATCACCTGCCCTGCCCGGAGCTTCGGCGCTCGCCGCCGTTGCGCTGGGAACGATGCTTCTCGGCGCGGTTGCTTTCTTCGCGCTGTGGTAGCGCAAACCCCCAGACCTCGATCCCGAAACTCCCTGGTGGGCGGTGGGGCGTCGGCAAGCGCTTGGCGACGCCCACCTGCAGGTTGCGGGTTTCAGGTCTGGGGATCTAGCGGAAGTTTCGGGGGCCCGCAGCTAAGTGCCGTGCGATGGTGTTGATGAAGTCTTCTGGAGCTTCGCGCAATTCTTGGGGAGAGAAACGTAAGACGACAAAGCCCTGGTTGAGGAGTGCCTTTTGGCGTTGGTGCTCGGCCCGAATCACCTCATCCAGCTCGTTCTCGTATTTCACGTTGCCGTCGATCTCAATGAGGAGCCAGTCATTGATCGCGAGGTCGGCGTAGTACTGATTGACTCGGTATTGGGCGCGCAGGCTGCGAACCGCCGGAAGGTCCGCGTCAAGGATGAGCGCCCGCGCGTAGGACTCCCAGGGAGATTCGGAGCTGTTGACGCTATGTTCCACGGCCCGGCGTGCATCCGCGACTCCTTTCACGCGGCCCATGTCGCCGAGTACCCAGTTGAGAGTGTCCTTTGATACCCGTCGTGACCTTACGTAGTCTGCGGCGACGAGTCCTTCGACGAATCCATCGAATCGTGCGATATCAATCGCCGTACGCGCGAGAGAAGTGACCCGGATGCCGTGGACTTCTGTGACTTGATTGTTGAGTTTCGTTTGCTTGTAGCGGAAGTATTGGCGCTTGGATTTTTGGGGAACGGAGTTGGAGGGGACTGTCGCGAAATACTCGCTCGGCGTTGTGAGCGTAGGGATGCCGTGGATGCGAGCCGCCGCTTTGCCCAGGAGAGTTGCCCGCGGTGCGGCACGCGCATGGGCATAGACCTCTGCGGTTTCTCGCTCCCAGGGTTTCAAGTGCAGCCATCGGTGCAGGGGAATGGCATAGCACCACGCGAGCTTATGGAATTTCCTCGCGTGAATTTTGCCCCATCGGGGGTCGTCGTTGGTGAGCGTGCGCAGATCGACTATGTGGGTGTCTATGTAGTGAAAGATGCCTAGGTTGTTCATGGCTTACTTGTAGCGCATTGGCGTGGATCGCGCGCGGCGAGCGGTACGCAGCGCTAAACCCCCAGACCTCGATCCCGAAACTCCCGGGTGGGTGGTGGGGCGTCGGCAAGCGCTTGGCGACGCCCACCTGCAGGTTGCGGGATCGAGGTCTGGGGATCTACGGAGGCGGGGAATTGAGTAAGGAATGCCCACACATTGGTGAGCATTCTTTGCAGCTAATCTGCAAAAGATTTTGCTAACAGGGGTGAATCTTCGGCTTGAGTGGGGGTAATGGGGCGAAAGTGTTTGTTGGCTGTCTGTGGTCTCGATAGCCTGAACGTGTAGGCCCATTCAGTGATTTCAATAACTCTCTCAGCTGAATGGGGGCTGGTTAACCAGGAAAAGGAGGGGGCAGATGACTACCCCGCAAACTCACGTCTCAACTTCGCACACGGAGGGCGAGGACGACCGCGGCGTCGATACGCGCGAATGGCGCCGCATGGCCATTGGCCTCATCCTCGGTCTCGTTTTGGCCGCTCTTGTGTGGTTTCTCTTTCCCAGCAACGCCGTGGAAACGGTGTTGCAATCACCCGGCGCTAAGGAAGACGCCGAATACACCCAGGGTGCGCTGCGCGCCGTAGCCGCCGTGACGATTCTCATGGGTGTGTGGTGGATGACGGAGGCCATCCCGCTGGCCGCCACCGCGCTTTTGCCGCTGGTCATCTTCCCGCTGGCTGGCGTTGGCACCATTAAGGATGTGGGTGCGCCCTATGCCTCATCCACCATCTTCTTGTTCATGGGTGGCTTCCTCATCGCCCTGGCCCTGCAGCGCTGGAACTTGCACCGCCGCATGGCGCTGTTCGTGGTGAAGGTTGTTGGTACCTCGCCGAAGCAGCTGATCCTCGGCTTCATGCTGGCCACCGGCTTCTTGTCCATGTGGGTGTCCAACACCGCTACCGCAGTGGTCATGCTGCCGATTGGTATTTCGGTGCTTTCGCTGACTGCCGACGCCGTCGGTGGCATGGCTAACCAGAAGAAGTTTGCCACTGCGCTCATGCTCGGTATTGCGTATTCGGCGTCGATTGGCTCGCTGGGCACGCTCATCGGCACCCCGCCGAACACCCTGCTGTCGGGCTACATGAAGGAAACTCACGGCATCGTCCTCGGCTTTGGCAAGTGGATGATGGTGGGCATGCCGCTGGCATTCATCTTCCTGTTCATTGCCTGGTTCATGCTGATCACCGTGTTCAAGCCGGAGATGGACAAGATTCCAGGCGGCCGCGAGCTCATTGATTCCGAGATTGAAAAGCTTGGCCCATGGACCGGCCCGCAGATCATGACGGGCATTATCTTCCTGGGTGCGGCCCTGGCTTGGGTGATTATCCCCCTCCTGGTGGGCAAGGAGTCGAACTACGACGATGCCATCGTGGGTATCGCTGCTGGTCTGCTGCTGTTTACTATCCCGGCTGATGCCAAGACCGGTGTGCGCCTTCTGGACTGGAAGACTGCAAATGAAATGCCGTGGGATGTGCTCCTGCTCTTCGGTGGTGGCCTGTCCCTGTCTTCGATGTTCAACAAGTCCGGCCTGTCTCTGTGGATTGGTGAGATGGCCAAGGGGCTGGGTGGTCTGCCGACCATCCTGCTGATCGCTTCGGTGGCACTGCTCGTGCTCTTCCTGACGGAGATCACCTCCAACACCGCAACGGCTGCGACCTTCCTGCCGATTATGGGCGGTGTGGCCGTGGGCATCGGCCTGACCGAGAATGGCGACATCAACGTCCTGCTGCTCACCATCCCGGTGGCGCTGGCCGCAACCTGTGCCTTCATGCTGCCGGTGGCGACCCCGCCGAACGCTATCGCCTATGGCTCCGGCTACGTCAAGATTGGCGACATGATCAAGGGCGGCATCGGCCTCAACCTGATTGGCTGCGTGCTCATCACCATCACCGTTTACTTGCTTGCCGTTCCGGTCTTTGGGTTGGTCCTGTAGCCTACCGATAATGAAAAACGTTATCATTACGGGATGGCTACACCCGTTACTGTGCTGTCCGGATTCTTAGGCAGCGGAAAGACCACCCTTCTCAACCACCTGCTTGCTAACCGTGAGGGGCGCAAGCTGGCGGTTGTTGTCAATGACTTCTCCGAGGTCAACATGGATGCCGCCCTCGTCGCCGGCGAGGGCCATCTTGAGCGCGGCGAAGACCGCTTCGTTGAACTCTCCAACGGCTGCATTTGCTGCACGTTGCGCGAGGACTTGATTGAGTCCGTCGGCAAGCTGGCTCGTTCCGGCCGCTTCGATCAGATTGTCATCGAGTCCACCGGCATCTCCGAGCCCATGCCCGTTGCCGCCACTTTCGAGTGGGAGTTCGGGGACGGCACCACGCTTGCCGACGTCGCCCCTATCGACACCATGGTCTCCCTCGTCGATGCCTCCACGTTCCTGACTAATCTTCGCCGCGGCCGCAGCCTAGTCTCCGAGAACATTGAGGCCACGCCTGACGACGACCGCACCATCGCCGATCTCCTCGTGGATCAAGTTGAGTTCGCCGATCTCATCCTCATCACCAAGACGGACCTGGTGGAGGCCGCCGAAACCGAGCGCGTCATCGCCACCGTGCGTGCCATGAACCTCCGCGCCCGCGTCGTGCCGGTGACCAACGGGGTCATCGATCCCGCGCTGGTTCTCGACGCCCACCTTTACGACGCCGCCACCGCCGCGACCTACCACGGCTACGCCGAGGAGCTGGCGAACCCGCACGCCCCCGAAACCGAAGAGTATGGCATCTCTTCGGTGGTCTTCCGCGCTGACCGTCCTTTCAACCGCGAGCGCCTGCTCAAGGCCTTGCGTGCCAGCACAGGCCTGGTGCGCTCGAAGGGCTATTGCTGGATTGATACCGATCTGCGCGTGGCCCACGCCTGGCAACAGGCTGGTCCCAACCTGCAGATCATGCCGGCCTCCTTGTGGGCTGCCAACGGCGTCACTCCCGGCACAGAACTAGTGCTCATTGGCATCGACTTCGACCACGAGTCCACGCTTCAGTCCTTCCGTGACGCCGTGCTTTCCGACGCCGAAGTGGCCGCCCTCGTCTAGCCCCTTCTTAAGGTGAACACGGGGTGAATTTCTATGCCCATTTCTTGGGTTGAAAACATGCATTGACATCGGGATTTGTTAGTTCTCTGGAGTGTGGGTATAGTTATTCCTCGTTGCACAGCAGAGCACACACGCTCCGGCGTTAAGCACTGCGAACCAACGGACTGCGCCCGTAGCTCAACGGATAGAGCATCTGACTACGGATCAGAAGGTTGGGGGTTCGAATCCCTCCGGGCGCACCAAAACTCAGCCGCCTTCGGGCGGCTTTTCTCGTTTTCTACTCCGTGGGTTGGGCAAACCGGCTTAAGGGACATTTCGTGTGGATT
>NZ_KV819536.1:0-104604 GCF_001815175.1 Corynebacterium sp. HMSC034H07 | reverse complement strand
TGATCCTGACCCTTCGGATCATAAGTCTCATTGTCCTTTGCAGCAGGTGCCTTCAGGTCAAACTTCGCAGGAACCTCGCGAGATACCGGGTCAGCCCCCTCAGCCGGGGTCCAAGTAACCTTTACCAGGGCCTCGTTTTGGCCTTCAACCTGCTTATCTGCAGGCCAGGTGATCACACCGGTCTTAGCGTCGATTGTCAGGCCCAGTTTTTCGGCGGCGGCAGGGTCTGCGAACTCGAAGGTTGCACCTTCCGGCATCTCCTCAACGGCATCAGTATTCGGGTTGTCGAAAGAAGGCTTTGCTTCAAGATCCTTTTCCTTGGCAGTGCCCTTGGTCTCGTCATACTTAACGACGGTCGGATCTGCCAAGAAGGAGTCGGCCAAAAGGAGCGTACCCGTTGGCTGACCCGAAGCATCGGCAGCGAATACCTGAGAAGAGTACACAGTTGGCTTGGAGAGATCGTTCGGAACGGTGAAGTCGCAGGACTCCAGCTCACCAAGCTCGTTAGCCGTGACGGTGCAGATCTCACCGGTGGATTCACCGTCTGCAAACCACTCAATAGCGTACTGCTGGTTGGGAACCAAGCCCGTGGTCTTCGACTTGGCGGTATCTCCAGGGGCAGCAATAGCAGAGGCGTTATCGTAGTTGATGACGTCGTGAATCGGGCGCGGAGTCAGCAGAGCGAAGTTCTGGACAGAAATATTCGCTGACGTGTTCGCTTGGCCGAGGAACCATTCATTCGAGGGCTGGAACATGTTGTCCTGGTAGTTACCCATCCACAGGTCGCGGTTCTCACCAACTACCGGATACAGGTACATATAGTCCTCGTTGATGTGGCGGTGACGCTGGCCAGCTGTACCGTTCCACTGCATCAGATTGCCATGCTCTTCTTCCTCAGCAGAAACGAGCTTGCCCCACTCCTCAACAGTGGTCTGCTTTCCCTTTTTGTCGTGAGTTGCGCCATACAAGCCAGCAAACGGCAGGTAGAAGGTACCATCATCCTTTACATAGGCTACGCGCGACTCAGCAATGTGGGATCCTACGCCGTGCTCAGCCTGGTACTTGTCGACGATTTCCTTTTGTGCGACACGGAACTGCTCACGAGTGTAGTTCTTGTTGGAGTCCTTCCAAGCATCGAACTGACGGGCCACTTCGTCGTTAACATAAGACCCAACAACCTTAACGTCGGTAGCAGCTCGGTCTGAAGAATCCTTAAAGTATCTCTGCGCTAGGGTGCCACCGTTTTCGTTATTCTCCCACCAAACACTGCCACGCGCCGTGCCGAAGATACCACCCTCTGGCCACTTCTTATCGACAGTGGGCGCTTCGGTCCACTCAGTTTCAGGCTTGGCGAGCCAACCATCCACGTTCGGACGCTCCTGGAATACTACCTTGGCGCCCACGATGCGGTTAATGCCAGCCGTAAAGTCCCAGCTTTCCCATTTACGGGTCAAACGGTTGTGGAAGCGGCCGCTGTACATGTCGCCACCGCCTGCTAGCGTGTACTTTGCCGGATCCGGGTTCTCAGCCCAGGTTCGAACCTGGAACTTCGAATCTCCGGACAGTTTAAACTCGATAGGGTTGCCTAGGCCATCCTTCGGCGCATTAGAGAGGTCGAAGACGAACTTACCCTCAGAGTCGGAGGTGGTGTAGTAGATTGGCGAAACTTGACCCTTGCCGTTGACGTACTGCAAGAAGACCTTGACACCGGACATAGCTTCGTCAGCTTCATTCTGAGCCTCCGGTCCGGAGTCGCGATCCAAATAGACCGCACCTTGGTATCCCTGCTTCTGACCCCAAGTACCATCTGCTCGGATAGCGGTCGCTTCCGAAGTGCCTCGGGTATCCACACTGGGCTTCTGGTCAGGCGTGGTGTCCTGAGCAATAGCGGCCGGCGCAGCATTCGGACTTACGACTGGGTGAACGAAGGGCGCAACCATCGCGACAGAGAGCGCGGCAGCTGCAATCGTCGTACCGCGACGACGGGCAGAACCGTTGAATTTCTTCACATTCATGAAGAATCCTTTCATGAGAACAATTAAGAAACCGGTCAGCAGCCCACCCTCGGTTAGATTCCGAAGTCACTTAGGCGTTCCTGAAGGCAGACTGGACTCAAGCTGAGACCCTACCCCCCCCCCCCCCCCCTCCCGCAAGAGCAAAATTCGGAAGCGGTTAACCGTGTACTTGCACGTCATAGCCTGTTTGATCAACATAAATGTCTAAAACTGCTGGCCACGGGTAGCTCCAATGTTTATACCGTTCACAGGTTGAATTAGTTTCGTAATTTAAGCCTCATGCAAATTACCCCCGCTACACCCCTATCCATGGGGTGTTCACGGGGGTAACGAGAAGCTAAAACTATCGCCCATTCACGGCGTGTCTTACACAGACTTGATTTTCGGAGGTGTATCACTCTCCCACCCGTGGACATGGCGTCGAAGCACCGCCCGCACCGCCTTTGCGATGACATAGGCCAGCGGCACCACAACGACCAAGGTGACCAGGAGCCTAATAAGCATCCAGCCGAACTGGGTTGCAAGATGCTCCACATCAAAACCACCGGCGATAATGCCCACGAGTCCGCTTACCACTACCGCAGCAAAACCGGCGAGGCTCCCGCTAAGAAAATCAAAGCGGGCGTATTTGCAGCCGAAGAAAACGGCTTCTATGACCGCGCCAATGATTACTACCTCCACTACGGCTCTGGGGCCTACGACGCCACTGAATGCATAACCCAGCATGACCGACATGACATAACCCACAAATGCGGCCAGCGGTTTCTGGACAGTTAAGGCCGCACATAGCCCGGCCAAGGGGAAGAGCGCCGCCGTCCCGGAAAGCAGCGGTAGCAACACATGCGTTGGGAGTGGCTCATCTTCCCCCATGACCAAGCGATTAATAAACGCTCCCCTTCCCCACAATAGGAGCGCGCCAGCAATGACAAAGCCGGCAACAACAAGAGCATCAACGCCCGTCCACGCGCGTGGTTTCGGGGCAGGCTTTTCGAATCCTGTGGTTGGAAATGTCATCGGTCGGTACCTTTCCTGGGCATGAGCACTGGGGTTCTTGTGGCTTTGTTGACGCTATTGTAAGAGAACCCAAATTTTCTCGCAGGGCGGGGCTCCGAGCGGGACGTCCCGGTTCGGTGCTACCGATAGAAAAAGACCCGCACCTCGTCCCCACCAGTGTCTGGCGGGGGGAAGTGCGGGGCGTTGGTTTCCCTCGGCGTTGAAGGGCTAAGGACTAGCTCGTTGAAGGACCAGGTCCTAGAAGGTGTAGTCCTCCTCCAGCGGGACGGAAGCGCCGGTGAACTCACCGAAGCCATCGTCGCCGTAGATGGAATCACCGTAGGTCGGGATGGAGTACGCAGCGTTGCGTGCGGCCTCAGTCGGCTTCACGCTGATGTTGCGGTAGCGGGAAATACCCGTACCAGCCGGAATCAGCTTACCGATGATGACGTTCTCCTTGAGACCAATGAGCTGATCCGAGCGCTTGTTGATAGCGGCGTCGGTAAGCACACGCGTGGTCTCCTGGAAGGACGCAGCAGACAGCCAAGACTCCGTAGCCAGCGAGGCCTTGGTAATACCCATGATCTCACTGCGCAGCTGTGCCGGCTGGCCACCCTCGGCAACCTGAGCGGCGTTAACCTGCTTGGCCTCAGAAAGGTCAACCAGGGTACCCGGCAGGAACTCGGTGGAACCGGCCTCAATGACCGTACCGCGACGAAGCATCTGGCGGATGATGATCTCGATGTGCTTGTCGTGGATGGCCACACCCTGTGCACGGTAGACAGCCTGAACCTCGTCGATAAGGTGCTTCTCCACGCCACGGCGGCCGAGAACCTCCAGGACGTCGTGCGGGTCAGCCGCACCACGCATGAGGCGGTCACCGGTGCTGACGTGGTCACCGTCGCGCAGGGAGCGCTCGATCATGGCGTCCGGGTTGGACTCCATCGGGCGGCGAACCTGAGCCAGGCCCTGGCGCTTCGACAGCTTCTCGTAGACCACGTTGTCGGAACCGTCATCCGGGGTGATGGTCAGGGTCCAGAAGTTGCCCTCATCGGACAGGGACACGGTGCCGTCGACGGAAGCGATAGGAGCGCGGTTCTTCGGGTTGCGGGCCTCGAAGAGCTCCTGAACACGCGGCAGGCCGCCGGTAATATCGCCACCGACACCACCCTGGTGGAAGGTACGCATGGTCAGCTGGGTACCCGGCTCACCAATGGACTGTGCAGCCACGATGCCGACTGCCTCGCCGATATCGACCAACTTGCCGGAGGCCATGGACTTGCCGTAGCACTTCGCACAAACACCAGCCGGGGTCTGGCAGGTCAGCACGGAGCGGACCTTGATCTCCAGGACGCCAGCGGCGACGATCTTGCGGCTGAGTTCCTCAGTCAGGTCGGTGCCTGCCTCGGCAATAACCTCGCCGTTTTCATCCTTGACATCGTTAGCCACGACGCGGCCGGATGCGGAGGTCTCCCACAGCTCGTGCAGGTCGTAGGAGCCTTCGGCAACCTCGACGCCGATCGGGACGCGCACGCCCTGACGGGTGCCACAGTCTTCCTCGCGGACGATGACATCCTGCGCCACGTCCACCAGACGACGGGTGAGGTAACCGGAGTCAGCGGTACGCAAAGCGGTATCCGCCAGGCCCTTACGGGAGCCGTGCGAGTTGTTGAAGTACTCCAGAACCGACAGGCCCTCGCGGAAGGAGGTCTTAATCGGACGGGTGATGTAGTCACCCTTGGAGTTCACAACCATGCCCTTCATACCGGCCAGGGTCCAGATCTGACGCATGTTACCGGCAGCACCGGACTTCACGATCATCGGAATCGGGTTGTCGTCGGGGTACAGCTCCTCGACGGCGTTACCCACGGTGTCCGTGGCGTCCTTCCACAGCTCAACCAGGCGGTCGTAGCGCTCGCGCTCGGTCAGGGCACCCTGCTCCCAGTACTTGCGCTCGATGCGCTCTGCTTCCTTCTCATAAGACTCGAGAACCTCGGTCTTGTTCGGCAGAACCAGAACGTCGTGCATGGTGATGGTCACGCCGGAACGGGTGGCCCAGTAGAAGCCCGCGTCCTTCATCTTGTCCAGAACCTGGGCAACGGTGATCATCGGGTACTTCGCAGCGAGGTCATTAATGACGTCACCCAGCAGCATCTTGTTGCCAGCGCCGCCCTTACGGACCATGACGCCCTCGAGGTACGGGTAGTTCCACGGCAGCAGGTCATTGAACATGATGCGGCCGAGGGTGGTCTCAGCGAGCCAAGCCTGGCCCTTCTGCCAACCATCCGGGAACTGCTCAGCCTCAATGTCTGACGGCGGACGTAGGTGGGAGATGCGCACCTTGATCGGGGCCTGCAGGCCCAGAACGCCGCGGTCACGAGCCATGATGGCCTCCGCGTAGGAGGAGTACACGCCCTGGGCCGGTCCGTTTTCGTCTGCGGGAGCGTAAGCTCCCGCGCCACCGATCTCGTCCTCGCCCTTGTCCATGGTGAGGTAGTACAGGCCGGTAACCATATCCAGGCGCGGCATAGCCAGCGGCTTACCGGAAGCCGGGGACAGAATGTTGTTGGAGGCCAGCATCAGCACGCGTGCCTCAGCCTGCGCCTCGGCGGACAGCGGCAGGTGGACTGCCATCTGGTCACCGTCGAAGTCAGCGTTGAAGGCCTCACAAGCCAGCGGGTGCAGCTGGATGGCCTTACCTTCGACCAGCTTCGGCTCGAAGGCCTGGATACCCAGGCGGTGCAGGGTCGGTGCACGGTTCAGCATCACCGGGTGCTCGGAAATGGCCTCTTCGAGGACGTCCCACACCTCAGGGCGCTGGCGCTCCACCATGCGCTTAGCGGACTTGATGTTCTGTGCGTAGTCGTTCTCCACCAGGCGCTTCATGACGAAGGGCTTGAACAGCTCCAGAGCCATGAGCTTCGGCAGACCACACTCGTGCAGCTTGAGCTGCGGACCAACGATAATCACGGAACGACCGGAGTAGTCCACGCGCTTACCCAGCAGGTTCTGGCGGAAGCGGCCCTGCTTACCCTTGAGCAAGTCAGACAGGGACTTCAGCGGGCGGTTACCCGGGCCAGTGACCGGACGGCCGCGGCGGCCGTTGTCGAAGAGCGCGTCAACGGACTCCTGCAGCATGCGCTTCTCGTTGTTCACGATGATCTCGGGAGCGCCGAGGTCGATCATGCGCTTGAGGCGGTTGTTGCGGTTGATCACGCGACGGTAGAGGTCGTTGAGGTCGGAGGTCGCGAAGCGGCCACCGTCCAGCTGCACCATCGGGCGCAGCTCCGGCGGGATCACCGGGATAGCGTCGAGCACCATGCCGGCCGGGTCGTTGCCCGAGCGCAGGAAGGCTGCAACAACCTTCAGGCGCTTGAGGGCGCGCATCTTCTTCTGGCCCTTGCCGTTGTTGATGATTTCCTTGAGCTCCTCGGCCTCAGCCTCGAGGTCGAAGTTACGGATGAGGGTCTGGATAGCCTCTGCACCCATGCCGCCGGTGAAGTAATCCTCGTAGCGGTCAACCAGCTCTTCGTAGATGGTCTCATCGATGATCATCTGCTTCGGAGCCAGCTTGATGAAGGTGTTCCAGATCTCGTCGAGGCGAGCAACCTCGCGCTCACCGCGCTCGCGGATGTGCTGCATTTCCTTATCGGCAGCGTTCTGGACCTTGCGGCGGGCGTCGGCCTTTGCACCGGCGGCCTCCAGCTCGGCCAGATCCTGCTCGAGCTTGGCAGCGCGCTCAGCGATCTCTGCCTCGACGTCATCCTCGACGTCCTTCTTCTCCAGCAGCATCTCTGCTTCCAGAGTGGACTGGTCATTGTGGCGAGCTTCCTCATCCACGGAGGTGATGATGTTGGCAGCGAAGTAAATGATGCGCTCAAGGTCCTTCGGAGCCAGGTCCAGCAGGTAGCCCAGGCGGGAAGGAACGCCCTTGAAGTACCAGATGTGGGTAACCGGCGCGGCCAGCTCGATGTGGCCCATGCGCTCGCGGCGAACCTTGGACTTGGTCACCTCGACGCCACAGCGCTCACAGATGATGCCCTTGTAGCGCACGCGCTTGTACTTACCGCAGGAGCACTCCCAGTCACGGGTCGGGCCGAAGATGCGCTCACAGAAGAGGCCGTCCTTCTCCGGCTTGAGGGTGCGATAGTTAATGGTTTCGGGTTTCTTGACCTCGCCCTTGGACCAGCGACGGATGTCCTCTGCGGTGGCCAGCCCGATGCGGAGCTCGTCGAAGAGATTTACGTCAAACACGTAATGTCTCCCTTTCATCCCCCGTCAGGGGGAAGTTGATGGCTTTGTATGTAGGTGGTGTTTCGTTATGCCCGCCGCCGTAGATAAGCGGCGGACCAAAAGCTAGGCGATGTCTGCGTCGGAGCGCTCGTCGCGGGACAGGTTAATGCCCAGGGACGGAGCGCCGTCCATGTCGTCTTCGTCGGAGCCAGACAGTTCCATCGGCGTGCCGTCGGTGGAGAGAACTTCCACGTTGAGGCAGAGGGACTGCAGCTCCTTGAGGAGGACCTTGAAGGACTCCGGGATACCCGGATCCGGGATGTTGTCACCCTTGACAATGGCCTCGTAGACCTTGACGCGGCCGACCACGTCATCGGACTTGATGGTCAGAAGCTCCTGCAGGGTGTAGGCAGCGCCGTATGCCTGCATTGCCCACACCTCCATCTCACCGAAGCGCTGGCCACCGAACTGTGCCTTACCACCCAGCGGCTGCTGGGTAATCATGGAGTACGGGCCGGTGGAGCGAGCGTGGATCTTCTCGTCGACGAGGTGGTGCAGCTTGAGCATGTACATGTAGCCGACGGATACCGGGTACAGGTAGGGCTCACCGGAGCGACCATCGAAGAGACGGGCCTTGCCGTGCTCATCCACCATGACGTCACCATCGCGGTTCGGCTTGGAGGAAGCCAGCAGGCGAGAAATCTCCTCGTTGGTGGCACCGTCGAAGACCGGGGTTGCGGTGAGCGACTCTGGCGGGACGTCGTACAGCTCTTCCGGCAGGGTCTTGAGCAACTCGGCGTTGGCCGGATCCTCGGTATCGATCTTCCAACCGGCGTGTGCCAGCCAGCCGAGGTGAACCTCGAGAACCTGGCCGATGTTCATACGACGCGGCACACCGTGGGTGTTAAGGATGATGTCCACCGGGGTGCCATCCTCCATGAAGGGCATATCCTCCGGCGGGAGAATCTTGCCCACAACGCCCTTGTTACCGTGGCGGCCGGCGAGCTTATCACCATCCTGGATCTTGCGCTTCTGAGCCACGTAGACGCGGATCATTTCGTTGACGCCCGGGGCCAGGTCGTCATCATCCTCGCGGGAGAAGCGGGAAACGCCGATGACCTTACCGGTCTCACCGTGCGGCACCTTCATGGAGGTATCGCGCACCTCGCGAGCCTTCTCACCGAAGATGGCGCGCAGCAGGCGCTCCTCCGGGGTCAGCTCGGTCTCACCCTTCGGGGTGACCTTACCGACGAGGATGTCGCCCGCGCGGACGTCAGCACCGATACGGACGATGCCGCGCTCGTCGAGGTCACGCAGAACGTCATCGGAGACGTTCGGGATCTCGCGGGTGATCTCCTCCGGGCCCAGCTTGGTATCGCGAGCATCGATCTCGTGCTCCTCGATGTGGATCGAGGTGAGGATGTCCTCCTCCACGATGCGCTGGTTGAGGATGATGGCGTCCTCGTAGTTGTGGCCTTCCCACGGCATGAAGGCAACCAGCAGGTTGCGGCCGAGGGACATCTCACCGTTGTGGGTACCGGGGCCGTCGGCAAGCACCTGGCCTGCCTCGACACGCTCACCCAGGGAGACCAACGGGGTCTGGTTGTAGTTGGTGTTCTGGTTGGTGCGCTCGAACTTGCGCAGCATGTAGGTATCGCGCTGGCCCTCGTCATCCATGATGGTGATGAGGTCCGCGGTGACGTTCTCCACCACGCCCGCCTTCGGGGTGATGATGAGGTCACCAGCATCGTAGGCAGCGCGCTGCTCCATACCGGTGCCCACGTACGGGGCCTCGGAGCGAACCAGCGGCACGGCCTGGCGCTGCATGTTCGCGCCCATGAGCGCACGGTTAGCATCGTCGTGCTCGAGGAACGGAATCATGGCGGTAGCCACGGAAACCATCTGGCGCGGGGAAACGTCGACGTAGTCCACGCCGGCGGCGTCGGTCACGCCGATATCGCCGTCCTTGAGGCGGACTTCGATGCGGTCGCCGGTCAGGGTGCCGTCGGCATCCTTCTCAACCTCTGCCTGCGCGATAGCGAAGCGATCCTCTTCATCGGCGGTGAGGTACTCCACCTGGTCGGTGACCTTGCCGTCCACAACCTTGCGGTACGGGGTCTCGATGAAGCCGAAAGCGTTGACGCGGGCGTAGGAAGCCAGCGAACCGATCAGGCCAATGTTCGGGCCTTCCGGAGTCTCAATCGGGCACATGCGGCCGTAGTGCGAGGCGTGAACGTCTCGCACCTCGATGCCGGCGCGCTCACGGGACAGACCGCCCGGGCCCAGCGCGGACAGACGGCGCTTGTGGGTCAGGCCGGACAGGGAGTTGTTCTGATCCATGAACTGCGAGAGCTGGGAGGTACCGAAGAACTCACGGATGGCAGCAGAAACCGGGCGAACGTTGATCAGAGAGGTCGGGGTAATCGACTCTGCGTCCTGGGTGGTCATGCGCTCGCGGACGACGCGCTCCATGCGGGACAGGCCCACGCGGACCTGGTTCTGGATGAGCTCGCCGACGGTGCGCAGACGACGGTTACCAAAGTGGTCGATGTCGTCGGTGTGGATGGAGATCATCTCACCGTTCGGGGCCTTCATCTCACGCTCACCGGCGTGCAGGCGCACGAGGTACTCGAGGGTGACGGCAATGTCTTCCTCGGTCAGGGTCATCAGACCGTCGTGGTCTCCACCCAGGCCGAGCTTGCGGTTGACCTTGTAGCGGCCCACCTTGGCCAGGTCGTAGCGCTTCGCGCGGAAGAAGGAGTTGTCGAGCAGTGCCTGCGCGAGGTCACGCGTGGGCTGCTCGCCCGGGCGCTGCTTGCGGTAGATCTCCAGCAGAGCCTCATCGGTGTTGGCCACGCCATCGGACTCGAGGGTGGACATCATGAGCTCGGAGAAGCCGAAGCGCTCCTTGATCTGCTCCTCGGTCCAACCCAGGGCCTTAAGCAGCACGGTCACCGGCTGGCGGCGCTTACGGTCGATGCGCACGCCGACGGTGTCGCGCTTATCGACGTCAAACTCGAGCCACGCACCGCGGGAAGGAATGACCTTCACGGAGTGCAGCGGGCGCTCGGTGGACTTGTCGATGGTCTGGTCGAAGTAGACACCCGGGGAACGCACGAGCTGCGAGACGATGACTCGCTCGGTGCCGTTGACGATGAAGGTGCCCTTCTCAGTCATCATCGGGAAATCGCCGATGAAGACGGTCTGGGACTTAATCTCCTGGGTGTCGTTGTTGATGAATTCTGCGGTGACGTACAGTGGCGCCGAGTAGTTGATGTCCTTCTCTTTGCACTCGTCCACGGTGTTCTTCACCGGCTCGAAGCGAGGCTCCGACAGGGACAGGGACATGTTGCCCGAGTAGTCCTGGATCGGAGAAAGCTCCTCGAGGATATCCTCAAGGCCGCTCGTCACGCGTGCGTCTTCGCCGCGCTCTGCCTGCTCGCGCTCGCGCCACTCGGGGGTGCCGATGAGCCACGCGTAAGAATCGAGTTGTAGATCGAGGAGGCCCGGGACGGCGATAGGCTCGCTGATTTTAGCGAAGGAGTATCGCTTCGGGGCTCCAGGGATGTTGGCCACTGACTTGGTCTGGCGGGAGACTGCCAAGATGGGTCCTTCCAGTACCTCTGGCGGATTGCCTCCCCACCCTGGCCGGTGAGGTGCAAAACCGCTGGTAGATTTAGCATTCGGTCTGCTGTGGAATGACTGGGTTTAGAATGCACAAAATCACCTTGTCAAGTCGGTTTTGCCATCACCGCTCGAAAGGCTAAATGTGCACTAAAGATCCAGATTCCAGCGCAACGAAATAGCCTATAGCATAATGGCAGCCTTGTAAAGGCGAAACGCAGCTCCGGCGTGTCGCTACGGAGATCCGCACGCGCGGGCCTCTTGCGCGAGCGGCTAGCGGGAGTGGCGGCTGGCGGGACGGCGGAAAGCGCCCAGCGCCCCGAGCAGCACCAGAAGCGCGCCGATTCCGACGCCGCCCCAGCGCACCCACTGCCCCACAGCACTCCGCGGGAAGCGCTCTGCTTGCTGAAGCAGCTCCGCGCGGGATTCCTCATCAGTGGCACCGTTGAAGGCGAACTGCACCTCGCGCTCGTTACCCTCACGGTCGGCCCAGTAGTCCCGCACATCAACGTCCATGCCCACGACCAGCCCGGTGGCTTGATCCACGAAAAGGTCCCGCGTCGCGGAGTGGAAGAGGTAGCCCTGCTCGGCGGAGCCGTCCTCATTGCTCAGCGTGGTGGTCGTGCTACCGGCGTAGAGGGTGGCCACGTTGGTGGGCTCAATCTCTTGGTGGTAGCGGTAGACCGTGCGGCCGTCGATGTCGAGGGATTCCTCGAAGACGGCGTCGGCAGCCTTGCGCAGCACCGGGTCAAAGACCGGGTAGGTGGTCTGCTCGGCGTCAGCCGGCAACTTCAGCCAGTAACCTTCGACGGGCACCTCCGCCGTGGGCGAGCCCATGGTGTGGGAGAGCGCCGCTGGGCCCGTGGCCTCACCGCTGAGGCGGTCGACGGGATAATTCCACACGCGCGCAAAGCTCAAGTCCTCGACGTTGCCCGTGCCACCGCGGATGGCGGACTCCCCTACTCGCAGCGTTGCGGTGTCCTTGTCCGCTGGATCCTGGATGTCCAGGTTGACCTGATACGTCATCGGCCCCTCGTACTGCGAGGCGCCCTCTGCCGACAGCTCCTGCGCGGTGGCGTTCTCATCCTGCATCGTCCACGTGGTGTCCTTGATGTCCAGCGGCAGGCGCGGGCTAAAACTCAAGAAGCTCGACGCCGCCAGGCCAGCTGCGATCAGCGCAACGCCGAGGCCGAGCAGGAGGACGGAGAAGATGCGGGACTTGGGCAGCATGGTGGCTTATCCTACCGATTCGTTTGCTCAAAACACATTTCCCCGGAGGGTGCGTTTCACATTCACGCGGCATTGACGGGGGCTAAAGGAGTGTTAAATAACCTAAACTAAGTGCTCCAGCTCACATTCAAGATCGCATCATGGGATTGGCAGTAATCAATGAAGAATGACCCCCAACGCAAGAACAGAGACTTCCGCCTCTACCTATGGTCAGACCTCGTGGCTCAGATAGCCGGGGTAGGAGCCGGGCTTGCTATTCCGGTGGTCACTCTACGCTTGAGCGATAGCCTTACCCTTGCCGGTCTGTATGGAACCATCACCGGAATAGCTGCACTGGCAGGCGGCATCATCGGAGGCTCTCTTGCGGATATGTGGCGCCGCAAGCCACTCATCATTGTGACCAACGCGCTGGCTGGGGTGCTCAACCTCGCGTTAGCGGGTCTCATCCTCTCCGGAAGCTTCTCCCCCATCGTCTTCGGTGCGCTACTCGGGAGCATGATGCTCTTTTACCGAATAGGCCAAGCTTGCTCCGACCCTTGCCTGCCCCAGCTCGTTGAGGAAGAACAACTCGCCGCCAAACAAGGGCTCATCCAAGCGCGTCTGCAATTTGCGGGACTCATCGGCCCCACTGTGGGCGGCGCACTTCTAGAAGTCAATGTGGCACTGCCCTTCGTTTTTGTCGGTCTGGCAAATTTCCTCACCATCGTCTTCTTCCTCTTCATCAGGGCTAACCTAGACCCCGCAAAGAAGGCAGAGAACAAGCTCCTACGCACAACCAAGGAAGGCTTAGCCATCGTGGCTCGCTCGCCCCTACTTCGCGGGCTCATTGCCATGCAAACACTGTCGAACTGTGCAATTAACGGCTCACTGTTCATGGCTGTCCTCATACTGGAGGAGGGGAACAACCCTGGATGGGTAACGGGACTAGCCCGCACGTCCATCGGCCTCATCGGGATTGTGGGTGCTTTGTCGACGGGTTGGATGCAAAAGAAGTTTTCCTTCGCAGCCCTTCAGGTAGGCACGTGTGTCTGGGTTGCTGCATCAATCGCCTGTGGCGCCCTGCTCAGCCCCAGCCTGTTGATGATCATCCCGCTAGGACTGTCCGTTCTTACAGCCCCAGCCGCCGGCGCGGTAACCTATGCCGCACTCCACAGACTTATGGCAGAAGAAACATTTGGCCGAGTCACCAATATCCAAATGAGCACCGTCGTCTCACTCTCCAGTGTGTGGTCGACCCCTCTGGCCGCGTTGTCTCATCGCTGGACCTTGACCACAGGTTTGTGGGCCAATGCGCTCGCCGGGCTCCTCGCTATCGGGCCCGCCCTCATCTTTGTGCGCCGAGCCGATCGCGCCCTTGCGCAAGCAGACGCGAAGGAGAAAGAGGACTCCCCTAGCCACTCATAAGCGTAAGTCAACTGTTTCTACGAGTGCGAGTCGGCTTCTTCTTTGTGATTCCACGGAACGATGGCGCTGACATCCGTGATCTGGCGAGCTTTCCACAGATCGTATTCCTCTTGGAGTCCGAGCCAGAACTCCGCGGAGTTCCCAAAGTAGGCCGACAAACGCAAAGCCATATCGGCACTGATACCGAGCGTACCGCGGGTAATTTTGGAGACTTGAGAGCGGGTAGTGCCAATGTCGTTGGCCAGGCGATACTGGGTAATACCACAGGGTTTGAGGAATTCTAGGAGAAGGATTTCTCCAGGATGCGGAACAGGAACAACATCAACATGAGTATGCGCGTCAGTGGTAGTCGATAAAGTCAACGTCAACAGCTCCTTCGGGTGTCCACTTGAATATGATGCGCCACTGCGAGTGCATAATTCAAGGCCGTCGGACCTTACAAAACGGGAACAACCCCGCACCGCGCAAAAAGCGGAACGGGGTTGCTGGAGCGCAGCGAATGTGCCGCGCAGGAAAGCTGAGTAATTCAGGTGAATTACTTGAGCTCGACGGAAGCGCCAGCCTCTTCGAGCTTAGCCTTAGCAGCGTCAGCGTCGTCCTTGGAAGCACCCTCGAGGATAGCCTTCGGAGCACCCTCAACGAGCTCCTTAGCTTCCTTCAGGCCCAGGCCGGAGACGATCTCGCGGACAGCCTTAATAACGCCGATCTTCTTAGCGCCAGCGTCGGTCAGAACGACGTCGAACTCGGTCTTCTCTTCCTCAGCGGCACCGCCGGCAGCCGGGGCACCAGCAGCAACAGCAGCAACCGGAGCAGCGGCCTCAACGTCGAAGACCTCCTCGAATTCCTTAACGAACTCGGAGAGCTCGATGAGGGTCATTTCCTTGAAAGCTTCAATGAGCTCGTCCTTGGTGAGCTTAGCCATGATTGGCATCCTTTCTCATTGTTCCTGGCCGCGCTAGGCAGCCAGATAAGTGTGTGTGTTTAAGTTGTGCGCCTTTAGTTGGCGTCTTAAGCTTCCGCAGCCTTCTTGTCCTGCAGGGCCGCAGCGGTGCGGACCATCTTGGTTGCAGGAGCGTTGAATACGGCGGCAGCCTTTGCCATAGAACCCTTCATGGCGCCAGCCAGCTTTGCGAGGGTGGTCTCGCGGTTGTCCAGCTTGGCGATGGCCTCAACCTGGTCGGCAGACAGAGCGTTGCCGTCCATGTAGCCACCCTTGATAACGAGTGCCTTGTTGTCATCAGCGAACTTGGTGATGACCTTCGCAGCATCCACTGCCTCGCCCTTGATGAACGCAATAGCGGTCGGGCCAGTCAGGTGCTCGTCAAGACCCTCGATGCCAGCTTCGTTGGCAGCGATCTTGAAAAGGGTGTTCTTGGCGACGGAGTACTCAACGTCAAAGCCGAGGTTGTTACGCAGCTCCTGGAGCTGACCCACGGTCAGGCCACGGTACTCGGTAAGCACGATGGAGTTTGCACCCTCGAGCTTCTCCTTCAGTGCCGCCAGGTCTGCGGTGTTCTTCGGGTTTGCCATTTTCTACTTCGCCTCCTTTCGAAACATCTCTTGTGTTTTCCGCCGGGGCCTTCCCCACTCCGCTTGCCCGATGGACAACCGAAATAACAAAAGCCCCGTGCAAGAGCACAGGGCGCGCGCGGAATTCCGCGCTTATTCGCAAAGTGTCTCCTGCGTGGGCCGCCCTCTAGGATGAGGAACCTTCGATCCGGATATCCGGATGACCGACGGTCTTCGGTGAACTTTGACTCGGCCTCAGCGGGCCGTTCAAACTTCGCGAGGTACTTTACAACCCGACCTGCCATAACTCCAAATCGCTCCGCTGAGAGCTTTCGACGCGGGTTCCTGTATGAACGTTGTCAGTCGCTGAGCACTCCGCGCGGAACGATGACGGGGGCGTCGCTTCGCGGGTCATCCCAGATCTCGACGTCGATGCCATAGGCAGCCGCCAGCACTTCTTTCTTCAACGCCTGTTGAGGAGTTCCCTGCGCGATGACCTCGCCGTTGTTCATGACCACCATGGTGTCGGAGTACTGGCCGGCCAGCATGAGATCGTGCAACACGACGACGACCGTTTTCCCGGCATCGGCCTGTTTGCGCACGAGCTCTAAAACGCTGATGGCATGGGCTGGATCGAGGAAGGTTGTGGGTTCGTCGAGTAGCAGCACCGGCGTGTCCTGCGCCAAGGCCAGCGCTAGCCAGACCCGCTGGCGCTGGCCGCCCGAGAGCGCCGCGATGTCACGGTCGATGAAGTCAGTAATACCAGTCTCCACGCAGGCCTGTGCGATGATGTCGCGGTCCTTCGCGGACAGGCCCCGACTACGGCCCAGGTGCGGGTAGCGCCCGCGCGCGACGAGCTCGCCCACCCGCAGCCCATCCGGTGCCATCGGCTGCTGCGGAAGAAGCGCCACGTGGGCAGCTGCTTCTTTCGGGCTCATAGCGTGCACGTCCAGCTCGCCGATGCGCACGCTCCCCTGCCGCGGGCGAAGAACCTTAGACAAGGTCTTCAGCAACGTGGACTTGCCGCAACCATTCGGTCCAATGAGCGTGGTGACCTCCCCCGGGCGGGCCACCAAGTCAACACTCGACAGGATGTCTTCCCCATCCTTATAGCCAGCATGAATACCAGTGGCCGTAATTTCTCTGTCTTTCACTCGCTTTTATCCTCTCCGCCGTGCGGCATTCCACACCAAGATGACCAGGGCGCACCCTCCGATGATGGAGGAGACTGCACCCACCGGAGCGTCCATCGGCAACGCTCCAGCAATGACAGCGCACGCGCTCAACAAGGCAGCGCCTGCAGCACAGGAGACCAGTGGCACAGGCGTGGGCGTCCGGGCAACAATGCGCCCCACATGCGGGGCCAGAAGCGCGATGAAACCAATGGGACCGGCCACGGATACGGTCACCGCGCAGATGCCCGTAGCTGCCACCAGCAGCAGCGCCCGTGTTCGCGTGATGTTGACCCCGAGGGAAAGGGCCGAGAGATCATCATGCGCAAGGAGCGGCAGCTCCCGAGCACACCACAGGCCAAGCACCACAAAAGGAGTCAACCCCACGAGCAAAGGAAGAATGCCCTCCATCCGCACGAAACCCGTGGTGCCCGCCAGCCACAGCTGCGATTGCGCCGCGCGGAGGAGCTCAGCTGCGCGCAAGAGATACGCCACCAGCGCTTGAAACAGCAGGGAGAGCGCGATTCCGACGATGACGATGCGGTTGCTCGTGCCGATTCCCCCAAGTGCCACCAGCAGGATGGCCGCTAGCACCGCACCCAACAGCGCGAGTCCGGCCCGCCACCAGAACATGGAGAGCCCGTCGGCAAGCAGCGGCCGGGAGACTACCGTTCCGAGGACCACCATGACGGACGCGCCACCAGTCACGCCAAGAATGTCGGGCGAGGCCAGCGGATTGCGCGACATTGATTGCGTCCACGACCCCGCCAGTCCGAGCGCGGCACCCACGATGAGGGTCGCTAGCGCTACCGGCATGCGCAGATCCCAGACAACACGGATTTCGCTTCGGCTTCCGCCGCCGTTGAGGATCTCCAGGACCCGCCCCGGGCTCAAGTCCACGGGTCCTTGACCCAGCAGGAGGACATAGGAGCTTGCTGCGACCAGAACAAAGAAGCAGGTCGCTGCCCATATCCATGTCCGGCGCTGCCGCTCTTGGGAACGCAGATGCTTGGCGACGTCCCCCTTCACCCGCCCATTCATAGCTTGTGCTCCCCACGGTGTACGGCCCAAATGAGAAATGGTGCGCCAACAAAGGCCAAGACGATGGACATCTCCAGCTCAGAGGGGCCCGCGATGAGGCGGCCCAGAATATCTGCAGCGAGTACGGAGCAACCACCGAGCAATGCGGCAGGAGCAATCATCGCGGTAACTTCTGGCCCCGTGAACCGACGCAGCAGATGGGGGATGGCGAATCCGACAAAGGCAATGGGCCCCGTCGCCGCGGTAGCGCATCCCGCTAGGACAACGATGCTCAAGGCAGCACCGCGCCGCGCCAGCGTGGGAGAACCACCTAGAGCAACCGAGGATTCCTCCCCCATTGCCAGAAGATCGAGCGGGCGCGCGACACGTGCGGCGATGATAAACCCGATGAACAATCCGGCACCCCCGATGGCGACGTCTTCTGGGCCGCGCCCAAACGTGGAGCCAATGGTCCACCGGCGCATGCTGTCGAGGACATCCGTGGAGTACAGGCCGATCAACATGGCGCTAGAGCTCAAGGCAGCAGCAACACCTGCGCCGACCAAGACCAGCGTCAGGGGATCCTGAAACCTGCGGGACACACCCAGCACTAATGCTGTGGCCAGGCCGGCGCCTACGAGGGCGAGCGCTGTCCGCATCCCGGTTGAGGTGGCGACACCTAGCGCCGTCCCGAGGGCAACCAGGAACGAAGCTCCCGCGGTGATACCGATGAAGCCCGGATCCGCCAAGGGGTTTCTAGTCCAGGACTGGGCGATTACACCCGATACCGCGATTGCTGCTCCCGCGAAGTAGGCCACGAACGTGCGGGGAATACGCAAATCCCACACGACGTTCTCGATATCTGCTTCGCCTCCGCGGAGGAGCGCAGACAACAGATCCGGCAACGGAATAGCCCTCGAGCCCACCGCCAATGAGCACAGCAAAAGGAGGAGGGTCGACACAACTAGGGCCGTGGTCAGCCGCGCGCGGCTTCTCCCCCGCGAGTCCAGCGTGGCTGCCTTGTCGCCGTGGTGTGCGCCCGCAGCACCGTGGATAGCCTCAGCCTTCCTCGGTAGTGCGAGCACTTAGAGCTTCTCTTCGAACTTGTTGACGGCCCACGGGATCGTCAGCGGATTTGGCATGCTCATCGCATTGCCGGTGTCCGTGTCCAGGTAGCGAACACGGCCATCCTTGACCACGTCGAGGCCCTGGAATGTGGAGTCCTTCTTGAGTTCATCGGCCGCGCCGTTGTAATCCAAGACGAACAGGTAGTCCACGTTGTTGAGCTGGGAGTAGTTTTCCGGTGCGTAGTCCACGAAGAAGCTGGAGCCATCACCCTGCAATTCCTGCGGAATGTCAAAGCCGAGGGATTCGATGAACTGGCCGCGGCCGTCCTCTGCTGTGTAGAGGCCCAGCTTCCCTTCATAGGGCATAACGATGGCTGCGCGCTTGCCCTGCAGCTCCGGGGGGGAGTCCTTGAACTGCGCGAAGGCGTCCTCCGCTTGGTCAATGAGCTTCTCCCCCTCCTCTTCCTTATCCACGGCAGAGGCGATGGTCTTAACTTGCTCCTCCCAGGGAATCTGCCAGTCTTCGAAACCTTCGGGCTTCACGGTCAGCGGGGCGATATCCTCGAGGGATTTCTTCGCCTCCTGATCCACAGCTTGGTTCACGGCGATGATCTGCGTGGGGTCCGAGGCAGTGACCTGCTCAAGAACCTCTGCCGTGAAACCGGAAGCGGTGTTATAAATCACCTCGGGCTGGGCGTCACCCAAAAGTTCCTTCGCCCATGGGCCAACGCCGGAGCCATCACCGTCGCCTTGCGAACCCCACGGCGCCACGGCAACCGGAGTGATTCCGAGGGCCAGCACGGTATCGGCATCACCGAGGCCCAGGCTGGCAACGCGCACCTCCTCAGCACTGCCCGCACCCGCGCTGTCCTCGCCACTTCCGCGCGAGCACCCCGCTAAAGCAATCGCTGCCGCTGAGACAATAGCGAGCACAGTTTTTGCGCGCCGGTTGATAGCAACCATGGAATAAACCTTTCCTTCACAGGGAAGCGGCACACACATTAACGCTCCCCCTAACTTATTTGAGGTTAGCCTAACCTGTTCTTTATAATGGTGACAAATTTTCCTCCCACCTAGGAACGCTTCCCTTGACGCATCACCGCTTATTGCCCGTCCCCCTCCCCGGGAACCCCCGCCTCAAGCCGCGGCTGCACCGTTTAACTTTTCACTCGCCGGCTTTTAGTGGCTACCCCTTAGCCGGGCCTGAGGAGTATTTTGGGCTCCTCATGCCCCAAGACGGGCAGGATTTTTCGCCCTTCCCGGTCGACGATGCCAATGTTCGCGCCGCCGTCACTGGATTGCCTGCCGGCATTCGCCCAGCATTGCGCTGGTACACAATTCGCCGGCTCAACCAGGAAGCGTGCACCATCGATGTCGACGTGGTAACTCATGGTGATAACGGCCCAGGCTCACGCTGGATCCTCAACGCCCAACCCGGGGATACCGCCGGAATATATACCGGCCAAGCACTGTGGCAGGCCCCTAGGAAGTCACAACTGTTGCTCGCGGATGCCGCTGCTCTACCGGCGCTGTGGCACATCCTCGAGCACTACGAAGCCTTCTCACCGGAAACCTTGGGTGCAGTCGACGTCGTTGCCATGATCACAGACGACGCTGAAGTTGAAGACGGCTTGGAGGAGACGTGGCGCGGCAAGGTCCGCTCACTCACCATGGTCCTAGCTCCACACGACGAACACTGCACACGCGCCAGACAACTTCTCGGCTCCCGCTTCACCCCCGATACCGCACCAGATTCGGTATGGGTTTCCGGTGAAGGGGATCTCGCAAAAGCTGTGCGCTCATTAGCCGTGCATGACTGGGGCGTTCCGCGCGAAGACGTCATCTGGTCCGTGTACTGGATGAAAGGGAGGCCGCGGCCTTAGAGCAGTCTTCACCTCTAGAGCCTGCTGCCTGGGGCACAGGGACCAAAGCAATGACACCTTATGCAAAGGGCCGCATGCATTCACCTGGGCTTATCTCGATTCAGCGCTGCATATGGTGTCTTTAGTCTGGTCCCCCTTCCCCTCCTCCAGTCACGTGCCTCAGGTGCGCTGGGGGCTAAAGCCAGCTGGGGCTAAAGTCTCCGCACACAGTACAACGCGGGTCCCCGTGAAATCTGGGACCCGCGTTGTAAGGGGTCTTGACTATCAGGCGGTTTCTCACGCCGCCCGCCCTGCAAGACTCAGGGTGTTCTCTCTATCTCTCATGCGCCTCTCTCAAACGCACGAGATTATTATGCGGCACGTTCCTTGTAATCCCATACCACCAACCTGCCAATTGCCTGTTAGTGAGAAAAGTGCCGTTACCCTGCACAAATCCAACACTGGAAAAGGGAAAGACCCCGAAACGCAGGCCAAGCGCTTTGTTCCTGACGGCGACTATGTGCGCCGCTGGGCACCCGCCTTGTCCGCGCCGCCAATTATGGCTCTCAAGGAATCGCACCAAACTGCCCTCGATGCCTATACGGAGATCAAAGACTAAGCCGGCAACAAAAGCCGCAGGCAGAGGTCTACCATGGGGCTAATGATGAGCCCGCGGATTCATACTCAAGCCCAACCACCTATTGGCCATACCCCGCTGATGCGCGTGGACGCCATTAATCCCCGTACCGATGTGCACCTCTACCTCAAGCTAGAGCAATTCAACCTGGGTGGATCCGCCAAGGACCGCACCGCACGCGCGCTCATCCAAGCCGCGCTTGACGCCGGCGACATAGGCCCCGGATCCACCCTGGTGGAGTCTTCCTCGGGCAACCTTGGCATGGCACTGGCCCGCCAGGCCCCACTTGCGGGTATGAAATTCCACTGCGTGGTCGATCCGCGCGTCAATTCCTCCACCGTGGCCACGATGCGGGCCTACGGCGCCCACGTAGAATTGCTGGATCACCCGGACCCGGAAACCGGCGATTGGCTCACCGCTCGCCGCACCCGCGTGGCCGAGCTTCTAGAAGAGATCCCCGATTCTTTCAACCTCAACCAGTACTCCAACGAGGCCGCCTTTTACGCCCACGCCGAAGGCACAATGACGGAAATCGTGTACCAGCTCGGACAGACGCCCACCCACTTGCTCGTCGCTATGAGCACCACCGGCACTCTCGGCGGCTGCGTGCGCAAGCTCACTGAGCTTGGCGCTGATACGGAGACCATCGGTGTCGATGCCGAAGGCTCCGTGCTGTTTGGGGGCCAGCGCGGTACCCGCATGCTGCCGGGCTATGGTGCTGGCATTGTCACCGATCTATCCACCAAATTCTCGCCGTCCTCAGTAGAGCGTGTGCCTGATCTGGATGCCATTGTGGCAGCCCGTCGCCTCGCCCAGGCCGAAGGCCTTCTGCCTGGGGCCTCCGGCGGCGCGGTCATCGCGGCATTCCAGCGTCTCGTGCCTACCCTTCCGGCCGGTGCGGAGGTCGTGGCCGTACTCCACGACGGTGGCCAGCCTTACCTCGATACCATCTACAACGATTCCTGGGTCTGCGAGCACTTCGATATCTCTCCTCTCGAGCTCGCCGCGCGCGTCGAAGGAGATTCAGAGTGAGCCCGCAGGAACCTTCCCGCCGCATCGCCATCATCGGCGGCGGCCCACGCGGGCTGTGGGCCGTAGAAGAGCTCATCGAGCGTGCCCGCATCCCCGTGGATATCACCGTCTTTGATCCCTACCCCGCCGGCGCCGGCGCGGTGTATCGCCCGCAGCAGCCGCCGCAATGGCGCCTTAACGTCAATTGCGCCATCGTCACCACCGCACACGATAGCTTCAACGCTTGGCGTACCCGCCGCGGGGAATCCACCACCGATGCCTTCCCGCCGCGCGCGCAGGTAGGGCAATTCCTGGCCGATACGTGGGCTGCTGCCCTGCACCGCGCCCCGCAGCACGTACGCATTCGACACCTACCCCAGCGTGTGCGTTCGGTGTCTGCCGCTGACGACGGGTTCATCGTCGATGGCTCGCCCTTCGACGAAGTCCTCGTCTGCACCGGCCACGATCACCTCCACCCCGGTGCCTTAGTCCACGAGCCTTCCCGCGTTCCGATCACCGGACTCTACTTCGGCGCCGATTTGCCCAGTGCCCCGCGACGGATTGGGGTGCGCGGTGCTGCCTTGAGCTTCATCGATGTCTGCCTGCTGTACGGCGATACCGCCGAGGTCATCTTCCCGGTGAGCCGCAGCGGGCGCCTTATGGAGGTCAAACCCGCGCCGGTCACGCCGCAGCCCGAGATCCCGGCTAATGTAAGGCGCGCCTGTGCCGGCGTGCACAATGCCGATGAATTGCGCGACATCCTCCTGGCGGCCGCCGGATCGATGGGTGAGTTTTCCACCAGGGACCTCGCTGCAGTGCTCGACGGCCACGACTTTTCCGGCGATGCCGTCGCGGAGCTGGATGCCTCCCTCCGCGCCGCCGAGGGCACAGGGCCGCTTACCCCGGCTGGGGCTGTAGGCGCGGCGTTTCGGGGACTCTTTCAAGAATGCGTTGAATGGCATAAGACTCATGGCACCATGCCCGGCTTCCGTGAGCTCTCGCGCACCCTCGAGCGCGTGGCCTTTGGCCCACCACCGGTCACCGCGCGGCGCCTGCTCGAGCTCATCCGCACAGGCGGGGTAGATACCCGCTACCTCGCCACCCCGGACCAGATAGACCACTGGCGCGAGCAGGGTGGCATTGATCTGCTTATCGATGCCACCGTAGCTCCCCAAGCTATCCCCACCCCTTTCCACGATGTCCCCGGCGTCGTGGAAATCGGCCGCATGAATGAGCTTGAGCTTCCCGGCCATGACTCGTTGAACCGTTCCGTGCACGATGACATCCCCCGTTGGGCGGAGAAAGTAGGAAACCCATGACCAACCACACCACCCCGTTACCCGTTCATGGCACCGTTGCGCTGCGCGCGCGGTGGGAAGAGTGGATGACGGAATTGGTGGACGACCCACAGCAAGTTTCCCGCCTTACCTCCGAGTATGGCTCGCCCGTTAATGTGCTCAACCCCGCGCCGCTGCGCCGCAACGCCCAAGAGCTCCTCGATGCCGGCGCCTCTCATGGCGTGGACACTCAGGTATTTTTCGCTCGCAAGGCCAATAAAGCCTTGTGCTTCGTCGATGCCGCCCGCGAGGCTGGCCTAGGCGTGGACGTCGCCAGTGAAAATGAGCTGCGCCAAGTGCTTAACCGTGGAGTCGCGCCCGAGCGGATTATCCTCAGCGCGGCTATTAAGACCGACGCGTTGCTGCGCCTAGCTATCGACCGCGGAGTCACCATTTCCTGCGACTCGCGAGCGGAAGCCGAGCGCATCGCTGCCCTTGCCAAGACCCTCAACCAAACCGCGCACGTCGCACCGCGCCTTGCCCCCAACCCGGATAACCTTCCGCCGACGCGCTTCGGTGAGCTCCTTCACGCATGGCAAAGCCATGCCTGGCCCGAAACCATCCACGCTGACGGCGTTCACGTACACCTGCATGGTTATAGCGAATCGGACCGCCGCACCGCACTCGCGGAGGCCATCGCCCTCATCGAGCACCTCCGCTTAGTTGGCCAGCCTGCTTCCTTCATCGATATCGGCGGCGGTGTTCCTATGAGCTACCTCGAATCCCGCGAGCAATGGGAGTATTACCAGCAGCGCATCGCAGCCCAGCGTGCCGGCACGGGTGAGCCTTTTACGTGGAAGTCCGACCCGCTCTCTAATACCTACCCCTTCTGGCAGACGCCTACCCGCGGCCGGTGGTTAGACCAACTCCTTTCTGGTGAGGTGGCCGGGTTTGGCCCCACCGGCCGTGCACTGCGCGAGCGGAATATTTCTCTTCACTTGGAGCCGGGACGCAGCCTGCTCGATGGCTGCGGCATCATCCTCGCCGAGGTCAGCTTCCTCAAAGAGCGCTCCGACGGCCTACCTCTCATCGGCGCCGCCATGAACCGCACCCAGTGCCGTACCGCGGCGGATGATATCTTGCTCGACCCGCTCCTCGTGCCCACTGCCGGAGACCGCGGTGCGGTGGACCGGGAACCGCGCACTGGGTTCGTGGTGGGGGCCTATTGCATCGAAGATGAAGTCATCCTACGCCGCGAGCTCGATTTCCCGGAGGGCATAGCGGTGGGCGATACCCTCGCTATCCCGAACACCGCCGGTTACTTCATGCATATTTTGGAATCTGCCTCTCACCAGATTCCGTTAGCACGCAATGTCTACCTGGACGCAGACAGCCGGGGCTGGGTGCCAGACGATATCGACGCCTAACAATCCCCGCCGCTATCTGCACGGGACTGGCAGCGCATAGGAAAAGGGCTCCGAGGATAAAGCTCGAAGCCCTTTGTCATTTAGCGCGATGCGCTAGACCGATTTACTCGGTGTAGTTCTTCTCCACGGAAGCATCGACCGGGATGCCCGGGCCGGAGGTGGTGGAGATGGTGATCTTCTTAGCGTAGACGCCCTTAGCGGAGGACGGCTTCAGACGAATGATCTCGTCATACAGCGCGCCGTAGTTCTCAGCCAGCTTCTCAGCGTCGAAGGAAGCCTTGCCGATGATGGCGTGCAGGTTGGAAGCCTTGTCAACGCGGAAGGAGATCTTACCGCCCTTGACGTCAGCAACAGCCTTGGTCACGTCGGCGGTCACGGTGCCGGTCTTCGGGTTCGGCATGAGACCACGCGGGCCCAGCACGCGTGCAACGCGGCCAACCTTGGCCATCTGATCCGGGGTGGCGATAGCAACGTCGAAGTCGATGTTGCCCTCGTTGATGGCAGCGATCAGCTCTTCGGTGCCCACGATGTCGGCGCCAGCAGCCTTAGCGGCCTCAGCGTTGTCACCCTCAGCGAAGACGGCCACGCGGACGTCCTTACCGGTGCCGTGCGGGAGGGAGACGGTGCCACGAACCAGCTGGTCAGCCTTACGCGGGTCAACGCCCAGGCGGAAGACAACGTCGACAGTAGCGTCGAAGTTCTTGGAGGAGGTCTCCTTGGCCAGCTTGGCGGCCTCGATCGGACGGTACTGACGGGAGCGGTCTACCAGCTCAGCGGCAGCCTTGTATGCCTTGGACTTGGTGCTCATAAGTGCAATTCCTTTTCTTGGATTGATGTGGTGTTAGCGGGCCGAAGCTGGCCCTGCCACGCGCGACACAGAACGTATCGCGCATTAAATCGAATTTTTACTTAGCCGGGACGCCGTCAACGGTGATGCCCATGGAGCGAGCGGTACCAGCGATGATGCGGGCGCCGTTCTCGATGTCACGAGCGTTGAGGTCCTCGAACTTGGTCTGTGCAATCTCCTTGCACTGATCCCAGGTCACGGAGCCAACCTTGTCGGTGTGCGGAACGCCAGAGCCCTTCTTGATGCCAGCAGCCTTGAGCAGGAGCTTCGCTGCCGGCGGGGTCTTCAGCTTGAAGTCGAAGGAGCGGTCCTCGTAGACGGTGATCTCCACCGGCACGACGTTGCCGCGCTGGGACTCGGTCGCAGCGTTGTAGGCCTTGCAGAACTCCATGATGTTGACGCCGTGGGCACCGAGTGCCGGGCCGACCGGCGGAGCCGGGTTAGCAGCGCCTGCCTCGATCTGGAGCTTGATCAGGCCAGTGACCTTCTTCTTGGGAGCCATCGAATTACCTCTTTCCTGTGGTACCGGAGTGCCGCCACGATGAATAACAGCGCCCCGTCCGGATGCTCACGCATTGTGGGCCACCGGAGGATGAACGTTTCAACATGCGCGAAAGCGCACGGCGTTCAAGTTTAGAACACCGTGCGCCCAGCTCAAAATCGCTTTTTAGGAGATGCGCTCGATCTCCGTCGGGGACAGCTCCACCGGGGTCTCGCGGCCGAAGATGGACACCAGGCCCTGCATCTTGCCGGTCTCCGGGTCGATCTCGGAGATGGTGGCAGACACGGAGGCCAGCGGACCAGACAGGATGGTGACGGCCTCGCCCACCTCGAAGTCGTGCGCGTAGGCCTTGGCGGCCTCCTTCTCCGGCATAGCCACGACCTGCTCGCCTTCGGAATCTGCTGCGGAAGCTTCTGGAGAGACCGTCGGATCGTTCGGCATGAGGAACTTAGCCACGTCGCGGATCTTGACCGGGGTGGCGTTACCTTCGTTGCCCACGAAGGAGGTCACGCCCGGGGTATCGCGAACGACGGACCAGGCAGCGTCGTTAAGCTCCATGCGCACCAGCACGTAGCCCGGCAGCAGCTTGCGCTTAACTACCTTCTTCTTGCCGTCCTTCTTTTCAATGGCCTGTTCGACCGGGACGACAACCTCGAAGATGGAGTCCTCCACCTCAAGGGTCTGAGCACGCATATCGAGGTTGGTCTTTACCTTGTTCTCGTAGCCGGAGTAGCACTGGATGATGTACCACTGGCCAGGCTGCTTCTTCAGCTCGCGGGTAAAGGCGCGCAGGCGGGACTTGTACTCAGCGTCGGCTGCTGCGGCAGCGTCCGCGTCAGCGCTTGCCGACGCCTCCCCTGCACCCTCACCTTCAGCCTCAGCCTCGTCCGAGCCGCCACCGAGAGCGGCTTCGGCGGCCTTGGTGGCAGCTTCCTTCTCGGCGGCTTCCTTCTCCTCTGCGGAGAGTTCCTCCTGCGGCTGCTGGACCTCCTCGGTAGCCTCGACCGCTTCAGCGGCCTGTTCCTGGACGTTATCGATCATGGCCTGCTCAAGGGAAGTGCCAGTGTTTTCTTCGCTCATTGTCTGCTACTCCAAATTGGTATTTATTCTTCTAGTCCCCACCAGGGTACTCGGCCGGACTAGGGCAAAAAGTATCCCGCCGTTTCCCCTAGTCGAGCTAGCGGGAAGGCGGCGGGATGAAAGTATGTAATTAGTTTACTAAGGCGCGAGGATTGCTTCAACTCCGAGACCGGTCAGCGCGTCCACACCCCACACCAGAGCGGTGAGGACGATAAGGAAGGCGAAGGTCACCAGAACGTACTGAACCATTTCCTTGCCGGTCGGCCAGACAACCTTCTTGAGCTCGGAGGCAACCTCACCCGGGAAGGAGCCGACGGATCCGCCGAAGGAATCTTCCTTCTTGTCCTCGACGCGCACAACACGCTTGTCAGTGTAGGAGCCGGTAGAGGTGGTCGCTGCGCCAGAGAGCTGACGCTTGCCGGTTGGGCGCGGAGCCCCGGTGCTCGGCTGCTTTTCATCGCTCACGGCGATTCCCTCCTTGGAAGTGATGTGGCAGGGGCGACAGGACTCGAACCTGCAACCTACGGTTTTGGAGACCGTTGCGCTACCAATTGCGCCACGCCCCTCTGCGTGCCCTTTTGGGACAACGCACAACCCTACCAGAACGATGATTCCCCATGGAAACCACGTGCCGTATAAGGCTGGGAGTCGGTAGTGAAAAAGCGCCCGTATGCGGGCGCTTTTCTTTCCCGGTAGCGATGGCGAGAATTGAACTCGCGACACAGCGATTATGAGTCGCTTGCTCTACCACTGAGCTACACCGCCATATTCACTTTCTGAAAGCTTCCAGAAACATGAATGGAGCCCCCTGACAGAATCGAACTGTCGACCTTTTCCTTACCATGGAAACGCTCTGCCGACTGAGCTAAGGGGGCACAGCCTCTTTGAGTCACGGAGTTTCTTCCGCTGTGCTCTCGTTGAAGCCTTGAAAAGATTAACCCGAAACGCTTAAACAACACAAATCGCCAGTACGACAAGGGTTTTTGCGCACTTTTCAGGCACCTAAACTCACACGCATCACCCTTGCACCACTCTCGCGGTAGACCACCCCCACTCCAGGCGCGCCAAATCCAGCTATTGTTGATGTATCAAATACTTTATGTGCTCTAGGGAGGACACATGAGCTCTGGTACCCAGAAACAGACACCGAAGGACTGGGCCGGCGACGCCCAGAATGCCTCGACGGACGGCGAATTCAAGCGAGACACCAACTACATCGGTGACCGCATCCTCGCCTCAGTCACTGGTGACAATCCACAGCCCTCCGTGAGTGGCAGTGGCGAGACTTTGGACTGGCCGGTGCAGCCCCACCGCTACCGTCTCATCGCCGCGCGCGCTTGCCCGTGGGCACACCGCGCCGTCATCGTGCGGCGCCTGTTGGGACTGGAAAATGTCATCTCCTCAGGCTTGGCGGGCCCGACCCACGACAAGCGCTCCTGGACTTTTGATCTCGACCCCGACGGGCTCGACCCAGTCCTGCGCATCCCCCGCCTGCAGGATGCGTATTTCGCACGCTTCCCTGACTACCCGCGAGGCATCACGGTGCCAGCCATCGTGGAGGAATCCAGCGGCAAAGTCGTGACCAATGATTTCAACTCCATGGTGCGAGACTTCCAAACCGAGTGGACCGAGTACCAGCGAGAAGGCGCGCCCAACCTGCTGCCGCCGGCCGAGCAGCAGGAGGAGATGGAAGAAATTAACGACTTCATCTTCAGGAAACTCAACAACGGCGTGTATCGCGCGGGATTCTCCGCATCCCAGGAGGCTTATGAAGAGGCCTATGCGGATGTCTTTGAGGTCCTCGATTGGTTGGAAGAACGGCTAGCCCACCGCCGGTTCATCATGGGTGAGCACATCACGGAGACCGATATCCGGGCATACACCACCCTGATCCGCTTTGATGCCGTCTACCACGGCCACTTCAAGACGAACCGGAACAAAATCAGCGAGATGCCGAATGTCTACGGCTACCTGCGCGAACTCTTCCAGACCCCGGGCTTCGGCGATACCACCGACTTCACGGAGATCAAGCAGCACTACTACATCGTCCACCGCGAGATTAATCCCACCCAAATCGTGCCGGCCGGTCCGGATCTGTCTGGGTTGGCCCAGCCCCACGGCCGCGATCATCTGCCGGGTGCACCATTCGCTGAAGGCACCACCCTGCCGGGGCCGTTGCCTGAGGCCGAGCAGTTGAAGAACCCCGCGGACTTCCAGCGATAGCGATAAGAAAATCCCGCAGACACATTTTTGCGTCTGCGGGATTCATGTTGTGCCAGGTAGAAGATTCGAACTTCTGAAGGCAATGCCGGCGGATTTACAGTCCGCTCCCTTTGGCCGCTCGGGCAACCTGGCAAGCACTCTTGAGTGCGGTTATGTACTTTACTACGAACTCCCGCCCAACATGCAAATCGCCAGGCAGGAGGGTATTTTAACCAACGCGCTGAACGGTATAGTCCGCCAGCTGGCGCAGAGCCTCACTAGCCGTGCACTCCGGGAGCAGGGAGAGCTGGTCCTCGACCACGCGCAGGTACGCGTTAACGTCGGCCAGCGCCTTATCGCGGCCGCCCGACTGCCACAGCAGCTCGATGGCGCGCTGTACGGAGGCGTCGTCCTCAAGCGGGCCCGTCAGCAGCGCGCGCAGCTCATCGCCAACCTCGCCTTCCTCCTCCAGGGCATAGAGCACCGGCAGGGTGAACACACCCTCGCGCAAGTCCGTGCCCGGGGTCTTCCCGGATTCCTCGGAGTCGGAGAAGATGTCGATGACATCGTCGACGATCTGGAAGATCATGCCCACGGCCGCACCGATTTGGCGCAGGGCCTCGCACTGCTCCGGGCCCGCACCCGCGTGGTAGGCACCCAGGTAGCCGGCGGACGCGATCAGCACCGCGGTCTTTTCCCGGATCACCGCCGTGTAGTGCTCCACGGCATTGGCTTCGCCAGCACCGATGGTTTCCCGCATCTGGCCGGTGACGAGCTCCTCGAAAGTCTCCGCGAAGTGCTCCACCGTGTGGGTATCCAGCTGGCTCATCAGTCGCGAGGCGTGCGCGAGCAGTGCATCGCCCGCCAGAATGGCCACCGAGTTGGTCCACCGAAAGTTCGCGGAATCCACGCCGCGGCGGCGCTCCGCCTCATCCATGACATCGTCGTGGTAGAGCGTGGCCACGTGGACCATTTCCACCACGGTGGCCGCCTTAATCACCTCGGGCGATTGCGAGCGTTCACCAAACTCGGAAGCCAGCAACGCCATCATCGGGCGGAAACGCTTGCCCCCGGCCAGGGAGAGGTGGCGCACCTTGTCTTTAATGAAGTCCTGCCCGCGGTCGAGCTCCGTATTCAGCAGGTCCTCTACAGCAGCCATCCCGGCGTTGATACGCTCGGTGAGCTGCGCATCCCCCAAGTCCACGTGCTTGGCGTGAGTTTGGCCGTGTGACATTAAACGTGTTCCTTTAAGCTCAAAAATCCTAGTGTTTACTTACCGTAGCCCATGGCACGGCCCTCAACACACTTGTGGCCACTATCCCGTGCAATGATAGTCCCCATGTCGGAGCAGATCGATTCCACCCTTGTTGACGTCGCCATCGTAGGTGCCGGGCCCGCCGGCGCTGCCGCCGCTATCCACGCCGCACGCGCCGGCCATGAGACGCTGCTTGTCGACGCCTCCCCCTTCCCCCGCGACAAGACCTGCGGCGATGGACTGACCCCGCGCGCCATGCACCAGTTGGAGCTCCTCGGCATCGAGGTCAACGCGTCCTACCGCAACCGCGGGCTCAAGCTACACGGCTTCGGCGGCACCGTGACCGCTCCGTGGCCTGAGGCCTACCCCTCGCACGAAGGCACGGCGCTGCCGCGCTATGAATTCGACGCGCTGCTGGTTGACGCCGCCCGAGACGTCGGCGCGCAGCTTATAACCGGCACGGCAACGCAGCCGGAGCTGGACGGCAACCGGCTGGTCGAGTTCTCCGTCGGCAAGCGCCGCGTGCGCGCCCGGTGGGTCATCGTGGCCGACGGCGTGCGCTCGACATTTGGCAAGCAGTTGGGCCGCACCTGGCACCGCGAGGAGGTCTATGGCATTGCTGCACGCGCTTATGCCGATTCACCGCAGGACGGCGAGGAATGGATGCACTCCCACGTTGAGCTCAAGGACCCCGAGGGCGTGGTGCAGCCGGGCTATGGCTGGATCTTTCCGCTGGGCCAGGGGGTCAATATCGGCTTGGGCGCGCTCTCTACGGCCGCCCGCCCGGCCCGCCTCAACACGAAGAAGGCGCTGGATTTCTACGCTGAGCAGCAGCGTTCGGAATGGGGTCTGGGCGAGCTGCGCAACGTCACCTCGGCGATGCTGCCCATGGGTGGTGCGGTGTCTGGAGTTGCCGGCGCGAACTGGATGCTCATCGGTGACGCCGCCGCCTGCGTCAACCCGCTCAACGGCGAGGGCATCGACTATGGCTTGGAAACGGCGGCGCTCGCCGTGGAGATGCTCGGCACCAAGGACCTCACCTTGGCGTGGCCAGACCGGCTACGCGCCGAGTATGGCGAGGCCTTCCTACTTGCCCGCACCGCCGCGCGCCTGCTGACCTACCCACAATTCCTGCCGCTGGCCGGACCTGTGGCCATGCGTGGGCCGGTGGGCCGCATGCTCATGCCGGCCGCAGCGCGCCTCATGGGCAACCTCATCACCGACGAGGACAAGGATCTGCTTGCCCGCGCCTGGCGGCTGGCCGGCGGGGCGGTCTCCGCGTTGCGCCGCGATACTCCCGTTTGGTCCTGAGCCCTTTGGCCTTAGGGCCCCTAGGCGGGCTTCACTGCGGAGTGCAGCGCCACGATGCCGAAGGTCAGGTTGCGCCAGCCTGCTTGTTCCCAGCCGTTGCGGTTAATGGCAGCGGCCAGTTCGTGCTGCTCCGGCCACGCACGGATGGACTCTGCGAGGTAGATATAGGCCTCCGGGTTGGAGGAGACCACCTTGGCAATCGGCGGCAGCAAGCGGGTCAGGTATTCCTTGTAGACGGTGCCGAAGACCGGGATGACCGGCTTGGAAAATTCCGCTACTGCCAGGCGCCCGCCGGGTTTGGTCACGCGCGCCATCTCCCGCAGGCCCAGCTCGAAGTCGTGGATATTGCGCAAGCCATAGGAAATGGTCACCGCGTCAAAAGTGTTATCCGCAAAGGGTAGGCGCATTCCATCGCCGGCCACCTTGGGTACATCGCGCTCCGCGCCAGCTGCAAGCATGCCGAGGGAAAAGTCACAGGCCACGCACCACGCGCCGGACTTGGACAGCTCTTCCGTCGAGACGGCCGTTCCGGCAGCCAAGTCGAGGACCTTCTCCCCCGGCTTCAGGTTGAGCCGCTCGCGGGTCAGCCGGCGCCAGCGTGCATCCTGACCAAAGGACAGCACCGTGTTGGTGATGTCGTATTTCTTGCCCACCGCGTCAAACATGCGCGCGACATCGAAGGGCTTCTTCTCCAGATCTGCCTTAGACACAAGCGCCTAGTTTAGGCGACGCGCGCTCCCAGAGCGCGGGCGGCCCAACGCGGCAGCTCCGGACGCTGGCCCAAAATGGTCAGCGGGACCTCACGGACATTCTCCAAAACCTCGTCGTAGTAGCCCAGCAGCTGCTCGCACAACGCCGGCCAGGTCTTGGAGGCAATCGACTTCCGGGCGTTCTCCCGCAACTCCTGGTGAATCTCCGGGTTGAGCAGCGCGTCCACCGCATTGGGGAGGTCCTCGACGAACGTTGAAACGTCGAGAAGCAGCCCGTTATAGCCCTCCTCGATGAGGTCCACCGGGCCGCCCGCGCGGGGGCCGATGGTGGGCACGCCCGAGGCCTGAGCCTCCTGGATAGCCTGGCAGAAGGTCTCGAACTCGCCGGCGTGCACGAAAATGTCGAGGCTTGCATATGCGGCTGCGAGCTCCTCGCCACCCAGCGCCCCGGTAAAGACCGCCTCCGGCAGCTGCGCCTCCAGCAGCGGGCGCTCTGGGCCATCACCCACAATCACGAGCTGGATATCCTCACGATCATTGAGCGCGGAAAGGCGGTGCACGCCTTTTTCCGCGGCCAACCGGCCCACGAAGCCGACGATCTTCTTGCTTCCTGTGGGATCCCACTCGCGGCGCAGCGCCTCCGAGCGCTTCGAGGGGTGGAAGCGCTCCGAATCCACGCCGCGGCCCCAGTGACGCACGTTCTTGATGTGGTGCTTCTCCAAGTCGGCGATGGTCAGTGAGGAGGGCGCGAGAGTCATTTGGCACGCATTGTGGATGGTGCGCAGCCACTCCCACACCCCATAGGCCAGCGCGGAGGCGTGGTACTTGGTGGCAAAGCCTGCCACATCAGTCTGGTACAACGCCACGGCCGGAATACGTTGTTGGCGGGCGGAAAAGGCCCCCGCAGCGCCCAGCACGAAGGGACTGGCCAGGTGGATGATGTCCGGCTTGAATTCTCGTAGCGCCTCATCCACAGCGGAGGTGGGAACGCCGACTGGGAGCGAATCCACTAACGGCACGCGCACGGTGGGCACGCGCACGATGGTGAACCCGAGGTAATCAGGGATCTCCTCCTGTCCATCCCGAGCGCCGGGGGCGATGACGATGGCCTCGTGGCCGTGCTCGTGGAGGTGCTCGAGGACACGCAGCACGGAGTTGGTCACTCCATTGACGTTAGGCAAGAAGGATTCCGCGACGATGGCAACACGCATGCGCCCCATCATTCCTTTCCTGAGTGCTCGGTTGGTAAAGCACGTGCTAAATTCCGGTTAATTTTCCCGCTTGCCCACCACAAGGCACCCGCTAACAGGGTAGCGACGGCTGCCGAAGACAGCGCCGGAATGATGGACAGGGTCCATTCGCGGCCTTCTACCTTGACCAAGTCCGGGTTGCTTTTGGCGTAGAGCACCCAGACCTGCTGGCCCTCTCCTAGCCCGGTGGGATACAGCAGCCCGGTGGGTGGGGTGTGGTAGATACCTTCGGCATCCTGGAAATCCACGAAGGTACGCAAGGTGCCGACATCCGTCACCGTGGCCAGGGCGCGCCCGGGGTTGGCGTTGATGGTGCGGTCGTTCAAGAAAGGGCCGATGACCATTCCCGCCATGCCCACTAATGCCGCGGCATACAGCACCAGGATCAGCTGGCGTACCCGGCGCCGCGGCATTTACTGGCCTACCTTGGCGTTCAGCGCCTCCTGCAGCGCGCGGCGCGAGGACCGGGTGGTATGCGCCTCCACGACGGTGACGCCGGTGGAGTATTCCTTGAGCTCTGCGAGAACATCGAGAAGCTCCTGCGCCGAGCTCACCTCTCGGTGCTCAGCGCCGCAAGCCTCCGCCAGCTTGGCGACGCCCACCCCATGCGGCGTTCCAAACGCCTTCTCGAAGGAGGGGCGCAGGGGCTCGCGGCCTTGCTCGAGCACCTCGAAGATGCCGCCGCCGTCGTCGTTTGAAACGACGACGGTGAGGTTCTCCGGGCGCGGATTGTCCTCGGGGAGGATGAGGGAGGTGGCGTCGTGCAGGAAGGTGACATCCCCCATGAGCGCCACGGTGCGCGGGGCGCGGGGTGCGTCGGCCTCGCGGGACTGAGCGGCCAGCGCAATACCGATGGCCTGCGCGACGGTGCCGTCGATGCCGGCAGCCCCGCGCGGCGAGTAGGTCTCGACCCCGTCGAAGGGCAGGCCGATAAAGGAAGCATCCCGCACCGCATTGGAGGCGCCCAGGACGAGGGTGTCGCCGACGGCGAGGGTGTCCCCCACCGCGGCGGCGACGTGGAGGCCGGTAAAGCCGATCTCGGGCTTGGTGGCGTCCTCACCGGTGGTCTCCGCCAAGACCTCACGAACACCGTCGGCCGCCATCTGGGCCGCGCCTTCGCAGATTTTCATCCACTCGCGGGTGGGCGCGCCGCTGATTTTGACGGTGGTTCCCAACTGCGCGGACTCACCGCGCGGGTTGGTGAAGTCCTCCGTGCGGGACAGGCAGATGAGGTCGATATCGGGATCACTGAGCAGTGCCAGAACTCCGCGGTGCAGGGTGGGGTGGCCCACGACGATGACCTGGTCCACCTTGGTGTTGACCACGTAGTCATTGGCGGACACCTGAGCGCGGCGGAAGAGGTGGGCCGCAGCCGGGTGCACCGGGTGATAGGGCGCGGGTGCCGTGGGCTCGGCGATGGTGGGGACGTCCTCCAGCCCATCTACTTCCCAGGCTTCGTCGCCCGCGATGACAAGGGTGTTGCGGCTGAGATCGACGGCCACCTCGCCGTGGTTGGACCAGCGCGGGGTACGAGCGCGGTGCTGCGTACGATCCGTCGGGGTACCGGGCAGCTCCTCCCCTACCAGCGGGGCATCGAGGGCCACGTTGATGTGCACCTGGCGATCATTCAGGAAGCGCTCGGCGACGCGCGGGATATCACCCGTGGTCTCCACCTGGGTAGTCTCCGCATACACACCGAAGATGCCGGGCTGCTCAATAGTCTGGGAGGCCCCCGTGCCCACCAAGCGGGCGGGGCGGTCCGCGCTGATGACGGCCAGCGGGGTATGCGAGTAATGCGCCTCCACCATCGCGGGCAAAGCGTTGGCCACCGCGGTACCGGAGGTCATGACGATGCCTACGTGCCGGCGCTGGACGCGGGCGAGGCCGAGGGCAGCGAAGGCAGCGGAGCGCTCATCGAGGCGGGTATGCACGCGAATATCGCTGCGCGCGAGCAGCGCCAGAGACAGCGGCGCGTTGCGTGAGCCGGGGCAGAGGACGACGTCGGTGAGGTGCCGCGAGAGCTGAGCTGCTAGTGCTTCAGCCAGCTGCATCGACTCCGGCTGCGAAGACTCCGCGGGCTGTGTTTTAGGCGTATTAGGCATTCTCTGCACCGCCCGCACCGGGCTCACCGTTGCCCGACTCTAATTCACCGAAGAGATCGTTGAGCAAGCTCTCTAGGTCAGATCCGCCTTGATCCAGCTGATCTTGGATGCTCGGGGGCAGCTCCGTCGGGACCTCCGGCGGCAGCTCAGTAGGAATCTCAGTGGGGAGGCGATCCCACGGAGATTCCTTCGTGGTGGTCACCGTAGTGGGGACTTCGGTGGTCACGGTCTCGGTGACCGGTTCCGGGGCGGGTTTGTTGGCATCTGCGGCCGCACCGCGCCAGAGGAAGAACAGCACGCCGGCGAAAACGACGGCGATAGCGGCGATGGCCGCGAAGACATAGGACAGGGCTCCCCCGCCCTTCTTCGGCTCCTCCACCTGGTAGCTCGACGGAACCGGGTCATACTGCGGCTGCTGATAGTTCTGGTCATAGCCCTGCTGATAGGACTGGCCGAAAGCCTGCGTGTTCTGGGAACCGGGCTCCGGGAAGTGCTGTTGGGGACGCTGTGGCGGCTGCTGCTGGGGCGCGCCGAACTGGCGGGTTTCGTTCTCACCGTTGACGCGGCCGAACTGCCGCGTCTCGTTGTCGCCGTTGTTGTTGGTCATGGGATTTACCTTATCGTGCACCCGCGCCACTTAGCACCCGGCCGGTGGGCGTCTCACCCGCCGCGACCTGAGCCGGTGTGCCATCCGCCACGACCTGTCCGCCCTCCGCGCCTGAGCCCGGGCCCATCTCGATGACGCGGTCAGCGCCAGCGATGAGGTGGCGGTCGTGGTCTGCCACCACGACGCTATGCGAGGCATCCACCAGCGAGTGCAGCTCAGTAATGAGCAGGTCAATATCGGCCGGGTGCAGGCCCACAGTGGGCTCATCCAGCAGGTAGACGGTATGGCCCCGGTGCGAATTGCGGGAGCGCTGAAGCTCCGTGGCGAGCTTGATGCGCTGTGCCTCACCGCCGGAGAGCTCCGGTGCACCCTGGCCTAGGCGCAGGTAACCCAGACCTACCGCTTCCAGGGTTTGCAGCGCGTGGAGGATCGGCGCTTCATCTGCAAAGACCTCTAGGGCTTCTTCCACCGTGAGGTCCAGGATGTCCGCGATGGTCCGGCCCTGCCAGCGGATGGACAAGGTGTCATCGTTATAACGCTGTCCCTGGCAGTCCGGGCACTGGGTATAGGAGCCGGGCAGGAAAACCAGCTCGACCTCGATCTGGCCGGCACCGCCGCAGGTATGGCACTGGCCCTGTTTGACGTTGTAGGAAAAGCGCGAGACCGTCCATTTCTTCTTCTTGGCCTCCGGCGTGGCGGCGAAGAGCTTGCGGACATTGTCGAAGAGGTTGGTGTACGTCGCCACCGTGGAGCGCGGGGTTCGGCCGATTGGCTTTTGGGTAATGGAGACCACGCGCTTGACCTGCTCCGGACACTCTGGCCCCGTGAGCGTGTCATGAAGCGCGGCCAGCAACGTGGATTTACCGGAACCCGAGAGCCCAGTAATAGCCGTGAACTGGCCAAGCCCAAAGTCCACGTCGAGGCCGTCGATGGTGTGCGAGTGCACCTGGCGCAGCGCGATATCCCCGTGAGCCGAGCGCGCTTCGGCCTTGGGCGTGGGGCGTGGGCGGGCCAAGGCACGCGCAGTCGGGGTATCGGCGGAGTCCGCGGCCGCAATGTAGTCAGCAACAGGACCCGAGTACACCACCTGGCCGCCGCGCTCACCGGCGAGCGGGCCGACGTCCACGATCCAATCGGCGTGCTTGACCAGCTCCATATCGTGCTCCACCAGCAGCACCGAATTGCCCTCCGCGATGAAGCGACGGCACATGTCGAGCACCGCGCCCCGCTCCACCGGATGCAAGCCCGCAGAGGGCTCATCCAGGACATAGGTCACGCCATAGAGCCCGGAGCGCAGCTGCGCTGCCAGGCGCAGGCGCTGCACCTCACCGCCCGAGAGCGTGTCCGTCGGCCTATCCAGGCTGAGGTGCCCAAGTCCGAGTTCCAAGGCCGATTCGAAAGCCGGCAGGAGGGCCTTGAGGAGCAGGTCCTCAGCGTCATTCGGTTGCGGTTTCTGGGCTTTGAGGAGCTCGAAGGTTTCGCTGAGCGGGAGGGCATTGAAACGGTCGATAGGCAGCCCGGCATAGGTCACCTTGAGCGCCTTCGCCGTCAGCCGCCGCCCATCGCAAACATCGCAGCGGCGGGTTTCCATGAAACTCAAGACGCGGGCGCGAAGCGTATCCGACTTCGTCTCCGCATAAGTCTTGGTCAGGTAGCTAGCCACGGAGCGCCACGTGCCCTCGTAGTTGCGCTGGATCTGATCCGCCCCGCGGTGCGGCTTGACGGTTACTACCGGGCGTTCCTCAGTGAAGAGGATCCACTCGCGGTCCTTCTTCGGCAGCTGCTCCCACGGCGAGTCCAGGTCATAGCCCAGCTCCTGGAGGATGTCGTGGAAATTCTTGCCCGCCCAGGCCCCGGGCCAGGCGGCAATCGCCCCATCCTCGATGCTCAAGCTGGGGTCCGGCACCATGGAGGCCTCCGTGGGCTCATGCACCACGCCGGTGCCCTGGCACTCCGGGCACATGCCCTCCGGGGTATTGGGTGAAAAGGAATCGGAGTACAGGCCCTCCGGGTTGTCACCGCAGCGCGAGTAGAGCAGACGCACGGAATTGGACATGGCGGAGATCGTGCCCACCGTGGAGCGCGCGCTGCTTGCCGACGCCGACTGCTGCAACGCCACCGTCGGCGGCAGCCCCTCGATGCGGCCGACCTGCGGGTCCACCGCTGAGGCGATGAGGCGGCGGGCGAAAGGCGCGACGGACTCCAGATAGCGGCGCTGCCCTTCGCCATGAATGGTGCCGAAGGCAAGAGAGGACTTGCCGGAGCCGGACACCCCGGTCACGGCCACGAGCTGGCCGCGCGGGAGGTCCACGTCGACGTTGCGAAGGTTGTGCAGGTGCGCGTCTCTCACGGAAATGGTCATGCCCGCCAGCCTACGCTGCACCCCGGACATGGACCGTGAGCTGTATTTTTAAAGGTGCGGCCAGCACTGGCGCACACGCTCGAACCACCAGTCGCGCCGCGCCGCCGGTGCCGCCAGTGCGCTGAGGCGATCCGGGGCGGGGGCGAGGGCTTCGGCGCGCAAGAAACCGTCGACAAGCTCGCGTGGCTCCGTCACGTCCTCCAGGAACAGCGACCCCGTGGCCAGCCCCGCGGCGGCCGGGGTGACGTCGATGTCCTCGTCGTCATAGATCTGCGGCAGTGCCGCCACCGCGGCCAAGCCCATCGAGATGCCCACCGAGGTGTCCAGGGCGGAGGCCACCGTGATGTCCATGTGGCGCTCGCGCAGGTGGGAGGCCACCTCGAGCACCTTACGCACACCACCCAGCGGCGCGGGCTTGACCACGGCGACGTCCGCCGCCTGCAATTCCGCCACACGGTAGGGGTCGCTGACCTTGCGGATGGACTCATCTGCCGCCACACGCACGAAAATCCCGGCGCGCATGAGCTGGGTGCGCACCTCCTTGAGCTCCTCCACGGTCTGGCACGGCTGCTCCATGTAATCCAGCGGCATCATTTCCTTTGCCGCTGTAACAGCTTCTTCGACGCTCCATCCACAGTTGGCGTCGACACGCAGAACCGGCACGCGGCCCTGAGCTTCGATATGGGCGCGGACGGCAGCCACGCGGGTGATGTCATCCTCCAAGCTCTGCCCTTTCTCCGCCACCTTGATCTTGAAGGTGCGGCAACCGGGGTAGCGCGCCATGACCTCGGGCACCTGCTCGGCGGGGACCGCGGGGATAGTGCCGTTGACTTCTACCCACTCGCGCACGGGTGTCGGAAAGCCCTCGTAAGCCGCCTCCAGTCCGGCGGCGAGCCAGCGGGCGGATTCCTCCGCCCCGTACTCCAGGAAGGGGGCGAACTCGCCCCAACCCGCGGGGCCGTCGATAAGCAGCGCCTCCCGGGTAGTAATGCCGCGGAATTTCACGGCGAGTGGAAGGGATACCACGTGGGCGCGGTCGAGGACGTCATCAATATGCATGAGGTTCATCGTACGTGTGGGGGGCTCAGCGCGACACCTGTCATAGCCGGTGTTAGGTTATAACGGTAAGTGGATATAACCAGAAGAAGGATCCTCAGATGCTTTACCTTCTCATCGCACTGCTGGCCATCGCCGCAGTTGTCTATCTCATCTATAAGAAAGTCCACGCCGCGGCCTCCATCTTCGCCGTTGGCGTAATCCTGCTCATGCTCGCCGCTCTCACCGGGCGCGCGGACTTCCGCACCACCGAAATCGAAGCCACGGGCAATGCCTTCTATGACCAGCTGCTCGTCGTGGATGCGCTATTCAAAGCACGCTTCTCCGGCATCGGCATGGCGATTATGGTGCTCTTCGGCTTCGTGTCCTATATGCGGCACATTGGTGCTGATGCCAAGACGGTCGTGGTGCTCTCCTCACCGCTCAAGCGCTTCAAAGGCTCCTACTGGCTGGTTCCAGTGGGCTTCATCTTGGGCACGCTGCTCTCGCTGGTGATCCCCTCGGCTGCAGCGCTATCCCTATTACTCGTGGCCACGCTCCTGCCGGCACTCATCGCCGCGGGCCTGACACCCCTGACCGTGGGCGCCATCGTGGTGACCTCCTCCACCATCGTGCCCACGCCGCTTGAGGCCGGCCTCATTCAGGGCGCCGATCTCACCAACATGACGCCAACCGAGTTCGTCTACGGCGCCGTCGCCTACGCCACGGTGCCCACGCTCCTCATCACGGCCTTCGTACACATGTGGTGGCAACGCCACTGCGACAAGGTGGATGCCCGCAAGGCCGAAAGCTCCGGTGAGGTCAGCGCCGATTCGATGCACGATGACGCTACCGAGGAAGCCATCGCCCGCGCAGCCTCCCTGCCGGGTTACTACGCCGTGCTCCCGCTCATGCCGTTGCTGCTCATCATTATCTCCGCCATTCTTAACCGTTTGGGTGTCATCCCCTTTGAGGGCGGCATCCTCCCGGTGACCGTGGTCTCCCTGTTCATCGCGATGATCATCGAGTCCATCCGCAAGCGCACCGTCACCGGTGCTGTGGATTCCATCTCCAGCTTCTTCAAAGGCATGGGCGAAGGTGCTGCGGGCGTCGTGGCCCTGCTGGTGGCTGCTGCTGTCCTGGTGGAGGGTATTACGCAGATGGGTGTCATCGACATGCTCATCGACGCCGCCGAGGGCTCCTCCGGCGCCGCCGTCCTCATCGTCCTCGTCTTCGTCGCTGCCACCGCCGCGATGGCCGCACTCACCGGTTCCGGTACCGCGCCCTACTTCGCCTTCTCTGAGGTGGTGCCCAACCTGGCCTCGCAGACCTCCATCCACGCCCCGCAGATGCTCACCGCCATCTGGGGTACCTCCAACCTGATGCGCCAGGTCTCCCCGGTCAACGCCGCGGTGCTCATTGTCTCCGGCGCTATCAAGGTCAACCCCATCCAACTGGTCAAGCGCACCTCCGTGCCCATGATCGTGGCGACGGTGCTCAACACGCTGTTTGCGTTCATGTTTATTGGGTAGCGGTTTCCGCGCGGGCTCAACGTTAATCACGGAGCCCGCGGTACGTTTTGGTAAATAAGGTCCCCCAAATCCGAAAAACTGCGGGCATATTTACGAAAACGTACCAACCAACCGTGCGCAACGTACACAACGATCAAATAAGGCCCCAGATCATCGAAGTTTTGGGGCCCTATTTGTTAGAACCGTCACGGCTCTAAGGCGGAGCCTACTGACTGCCGTACAATTGCTTAGACAATGAATCCCATCAAGGGTGAAGGAGCAACCATGCTACTTGCTGAAGCCTTGGCCGAGCGCGCCCAGGCGCAGGAGCGCCTCAACTCGCTGAGTGACCGCCTCGCGGCGACGGTCCGCATTCAGGAAGGCGATGAACCGGATGAGAACCCCACGGATCTCCTCCGCGAACTCGAGGGCGTGACCAAGCGCATCGATGAGCTCGTCATCGCGATCAACGCCACGAACACGGCCACCGCGTTCGACGATGAGATCACGCTCATGGAAGCCCTGGCGCTGCGTGATGGTCTGCTGCGCAAGCGCCGCATCTACCAGGGATTGGCAGAGCGTGCGGGTGCGCGCCACGACCGTTACTCCCGCTCAGAGATCAAGTTCGTGGCCACGGTGCCCGTGCCGAAGCTGCGCGAGCGCGCCGACGATCTGGCCCGCCAGTACCGCGAGCTAGATACCCGCATCCAGCAGCTGAACTGGAATACAGAACTGATAACTAAATAAGGTCTGCCGCTAGTTGTGCCGCATTCTTGCGGCGCTTTCGCTTTGTGTCGCATTTTTGCGGCACGTCATGTCGCGCGCCACGCGCGCGACGGTAGCCCACACCCTTCGTAGCGAGCGCACCCCTTCTGGGCAGGGAAGAGCCCAGTGCTTCTCAGGCGCCTTCGTAGCGCAAGAAGGCAGGGAGGTTCGATTCCGTCCCACTGTATGGTGTACCGCGCTGGTACGGAGTACACGTGCACATTGACGGGAAATCCCGCAGTATTGAGTATTGATTATCACCGCCGCGCTGGGCGGAGAGTGTGGGTGAGGGTTTGGGAATGGGGACTATACTTCCGGCGCACCGCTTTCCAATTAAGCTGGTGTGCCATGAGCGAGCAGAAGAACTACAGCACCGATAATCCTTTCAAACCGGAGCTCTGGCAGCCCGTCGAGGGCTTTGAGGACCTGACGGATATCACTTACCACCGGCTCATCAGTGACGGTCCAAAGCCCCAGCGCAAGGACGGCATCGTCCGCATCGCCTTCGACCGCCCCGAGGTGCGCAATGCGTTTCGCCCACACACGGTGGATGAGCTTTACCGCGCGCTGGACCACGCGCGCCGCACGCCGGATGTAGGAACAGTACTTCTCACCGGCAACGGGCCTTCCCAGAAGGACGGCGGCTGGGCGTTTTGCTCCGGCGGTGACCAGCGCATCCGCGGCCGCTCCGGGTACCGCTATGCCACGGAGCACGCGCATGATGACGCGACTGCCGACGAATCCACCGTCGACACCGCCCGCGAAAAAGTTGAGGGCGGCCGCCTGCACATCCTGGAGGTCCAACGCCTCATCCGCACCATGCCCAAGGTGGTCATCGCCGTGGTCAACGGCTGGGCCGCCGGCGGCGGACACTCCCTGCACGTGGTGTGCGATATGACCATTGCCTCCCGCCAGGAAGCCCGCTTCAAGCAGACCGACGCCGACGTCGGCTCCTTCGACGCCGGCTATGGCTCGGCCTACCTGGCCAAGATGGTGGGCCAGAAGTACGCCCGCGAGATCTTCTTCCTGGGCCGCACCTACGACGCACAGCGCATGTACGAGATGGGCGCGGTCAACGAGGTAGTTGACCACGCCGAGCTGGAGGACGCCGCCATCCAGATGGGGCGCGAAATCAACATGAAGTCCCCCACCGCCCAGCGCATGCTCAAGTTCGCCTTCAACCTCACCGATGATGGCCTCATGGGCCAGCAGGTCTTCGCGGGTGAGGCCACCCGCTTGGCCTACATGACCGACGAGGCTGTCGAGGGCAAGGAATCCTTCCTGGAAAAGCGCGAGCCCAACTGGGATGACTTCCCGTACTACTACTAACCGTCAGTCCACGAGGAGAACCCACAGTGCTCTACTTCGCCATCGCCCTCGCGGCCATCGCGCTGGTTGCCGTCATTGCATCTCGCGTGTGGATGCTGCGCCACATCAAGCAGGCCCAAAGGGACGGTGAGCGCCCCTTCGACCAGGAGGACGAGCTCATCAACCCCTACGAACACCGCGGGCGGTAACCTAGCGGTAACCTAGCTAACCGTGACTATCCTCTCCCCTCTGTCCGTCAACCCACATGACCCCGCCGCCATCCTCGACGACTTGGAGGCGGCCATCGCCGGGCAGGCAACGCTCCTGCCCGTCCCGGCAGAGGACCGCACCCGCGCGCAGCTGCTGCGCAACCACATGCGCGCAGGCGAGCCCATCGATTCCTCCATCGCGCTCGTCGTGGCCACCTCCGGGTCCACGGGCACGCCGAAAGGCGCGCAGCTCACCGCCGCCAACCTGGTCTCCAGCGCCGATGCCACGCACCGCGCTCTCGGCGGCACCGGCCAGTGGCTGCTGGCCATGCCCGCCTCCCACATCGCGGGCATCCAGGTATTAATCCGCTCGCTCGTCGCGGGCGTGGAGCCGCTGTGCCTCGATCTCTCGGAAGGCTTTTCCATCCCCGATTTCGCCCACGCCGCGCACGAGCTGGCCGCCACCGGAGATCGCTCGTACACGGGGCTGACCCCAATGCAGCTGGCCAAGGCCATGGATTCACTAGAGGGAATCGACGCCCTACGCACCTTTGATGCCATCCTCGTCGGGGGTGCTGCCACCCACCCGCAACTGCTGGACTCGGCGAAGAAGCTGCGCATCAACATCGTTACCACCTACGGTTCCTCGGAGACCGCCGGCGGATGCGTCTACAACGGCCGTCCCCTCGATAGCGCGCGGGTGCGCATCGGCGAGGAGAACCGCATTTACCTCGGCGGACCCATGATTGCGCAGGGCTACCGAAACGTGGACTCAGATGCCTTCGTGGTCGATGAGTCCGGCACCTCGTGGTTTGCCACCTCGGATGCCGGGGCGTTGAACGGCGATACCCTCACCGTGACGGGGCGCCTCGATAATATCCTCAATACCGGCGGTTTAAAGCTCCATCCAGAACAGCTCGAGCAGCACATCCTGCGCGTGCCGGGAGTGGACGGCGTGTGCGTCGTGGGCATCCCCCACCCGCGCTTAGGTCAGATGGTCGTCGCTGCCTATACCGGATGGGCGGATGTCGGCGATATCCTTGTGGCTCTCGACGACGTTGGCCTTCCCCGCTGGCAAACCCCCAAGGATTTCAAGCGCCTGACCGAGCTCCCCACCACCGGCCCCGGCAAGGTTGACCGCCTCGCCGTCGCCCGCCTGTGGAGCGCCTAATCCTCCGCTTCGCTAATGCTGCGTACGGCAATGCCGCGCGCAGCGGATTCCCCGAGGGGGAAGTGCGCACCGCCGTCGACGGCAACCTCGAGCACACCCGCAACCGAGGGGGCAACGACGGACAATTCCACTCCCGGCCGCACTCCATTTTTATCCAGGTAGCGCAGAAATTCGCCATCCGCGTCAGTGACCTGCTCCACGGTGACGGGGGTCTGCGCGGGGACGTCGATAAGCGTAATGCGCGAGACCGGCTCGGCAGTGCCATCCGGGGCAGGTATGGGATCACCATGCGGATCGCGGGCGGGGTTGCCCAGGAAAGAATCGAGGCGTTCAACGAGCCTGTCGGACGTCGCGTGCTCTAGCATTTCCGCCTCATCGTGCACCTCATCCCAGGTATAGCCCAGAGTGCGCACGAGGAAGGTTTCCAGGAGTCGATGCCGGCGCACCATTGCCACAGCCAGCCGCCGGCCTTCCTCAACAAGCCGAACACCAAAGTAGCGTTCGTGTTCCACCAGCCCCTTCGCGGCCAGGCGCTTGACCGCCTCCGACGTGGTGGGCAGCTTCTGCCCCGCCGCTTTAGCTAGGTCCCCCAGCGGCATCGCGGTATTAGCGCCCTCTTTCTCCTCATAGGTCCAGAGGATCTTGAGGTAATCCTGGGTGCGTTCGGGCAGCTCGCTGATGTGCATACCCCCATCGTAGTTCAGCCTATTGCTTCCAACGGTTTCAGCACTTATGCTCTTTCAAGTTCAATCCATTGAACATCGACATTCACTTTTAATAAGAGAGGTTTCCCGTGAAGAAACTTATTGCGCTTCCCCTCGCTTCCCTCGTGGTCGCAAGCACGCTGAGCGCCTGCACCAGCAGCGACTCCACCGAAGCCCAGAACGATAACCTGACGATCTTCGCCACGACCGGTTACTTGGCTGATGCGGCCGCCAATATCGCCCCGGACGCCGACATCACCACCATGGTCGGCCCCGGCGGCGATCCACACACCTACCAGCCCACCACGCGCGATATTGAAAAGATGCAGGATGCCGACCTCGTCCTCTGGAATGGCCTTCACCTCGAGGCGCAAATGGTGGACCAGCTCTCCTCCCTCGGTGAAAAGCAGCTAGCTGTCGGCGAACAGCTCGATACTGCTGACCTTCTGCCGTGGCCCGAGCAAGGTGACAAGGGCGAAAAACTCTACGACCCGCACATCTGGAATAGCCCCGAGCTGTGGAGCCAGGTCGTCGATCATATCGGCACCAAACTCGGCGAAATCGACTCTGACAATGCCGAAGACTATGCCGCGGCCGCCGATGCTTATGAAGACAAGATTGCAGCCGCGCACGACAAGGCCGCTAAGGAACTCGAAAGCGCCTCCCCGCGCGTTCTTATCACCGGCCATGACGCCTTCAACTACTTCGGCAAGACCTTCGACTTTGAAGTCCAAGCCACCGACTTCGTGACCACCGAAGCCACCAAGTCCGCCACTGAGATCTCCGAGCTCGCGGATACGATCGCGGAGAAGAAGGTCCCCGTTATCTTCCAAGATAACCAGGCGAACCCACAGGCCATCACTTCTCTCAAGGAAGCCGTAGAAACCCGCAACTGGACCGTCACCATCTCGGATGAAGAGCTCTTTGCCGATACCCTCGGCCCGGAAGCCCCAACCGATACCTACCTCGGAGCCTTCGAACATAACGCTAGCGCCGTGGCGAAAGCACTAAGCTAATGCTCAGCGTAGGAAACCTCACCGCCGGCTATCCCCGCACGCCGGTGCTTCACGACGCCTCCTTCACCCTCACCCCCGCGACTATCACCGGGCTGGTGGGTGCGAACGGGTCGGGAAAGTCTACTCTGGTCCGCACGCTGGTAGGGCTCCTTCCGCCTCTAGCCTGCGGGTCGATGACCTTCGATGGCGTCGATCTGGCACATTTTCGGCAGCGGCTCGGATATATGCCACAACATGCGGATATCGACTGGAATTACCCTGCCACCGCCTTCGACATCGCCCTGATGGGCCGCACCGCCGGGCTGCGCTGGTGGCAGTGGCCCAGCCGCGCTGACAAAGACGCCGCCCACGCAGCACTTGCGCGCACCGGAATGCAGGCACACGCGCAGCTGCCGATTTCCGCCCTGTCTGGTGGTCAGCGCCAGCGCGTGTTGTTGGCGCGCACGCTCGTTAGCGAGCCGGAATTCATCATCCTCGACGAGCCCTTCGCTGGTGTCGATGCCGCGAGTCAGCGCGCCATCATGGATGTACTCAAGGAACTGCGCGAGAACGGCGTGACCATCCTGCTGGTGCATCACAACCTGGCGGAGGTCGCCGACTTTTGCGATGAGGTCCTCATGGTCGGCCACGGCCGGCTCATTGCTGCTGGCCCCACCGAGCAGGTACTTACCGAGTCCGCCATTGCCGACATGTTTTCCCTGCCATCATGAACCCACTCGAGCTTCTTCAGAACTACACCTATACCCAGGCACTCCTGGGCACCGTGCTCATCGGTGGCTGCGCTGGCGCGCTAGGCCCACTGGTATATGTTCGCCGCACCAGCCTGCTGGCCGATGCCATCTCGCATTCTTCCCTGCCTGGACTGCTCACCGCCTTCCTCGTGGCCACCGCCATTGGCTGGGACGGGCGAAATGTCTGGCTTCTTTCTTGCGGCGCCCTGCTCACCGGAACCCTCGCGGTGGGGTGCATTCACCTCATCCCGCGGTTAACTCCCCTGGGGCAAACCACTGCGATGGCGGCCACGCTAACCACATTTTTCTCGGTGGGAATGCTGCTCATGCAGTATATTTCCCGCCGACCATTGCCTGGCAAGGCCGGAATCCAGGATTATTTGCTGGGAAATGCCTCCACGCTCACTCGCGCGGATGTACGGTCCACACTCATCATCGGTGGCTGCGTGCTGCTTTTTCTTTTCCTCATTCACACCCGGCAGGCCGCAGTCACTTTTGATTCAAGTTTTGCCCAGGTAGCCGGCATCCGCACCTCGTTCCTCAACGCGGCTAGTTTCTTCGCCCTCACCGCCATCACGGTGCTCGGCGTCAAAGTCGTCGGCGTAGTGCTCATGGTCGCCGTGGTCATCAGCCCTGCCGCCGCTGCCCGCCCCTGGACCACGCGCTTGCTACCTTTCATCGCGCTCTCCGGGTTCTTCGGCGCGGCCACCGCTGCTCTCGGCTGCTATGTCTCCATTGCGCACGGCCCGCTGCCCACCGGTCCGGTCATCGTCCTGGCTCAGGCGGCGCTCGTCACTATCAGCCTCACCAGTAGAAAGCTAGCCTCATGACCCTCGCCGCGACCGCTTGTCTCCTTGCCGTTCTGACGGCCTTGGCCTGTGCTATCCCCGGCACCTTTGTTGTCCTCAAAGGCCAGGCCATGCTTATCGACGGCATCGGCCATGCCGTCCTTCCCGGAATTGCCGTCGGCTACCTCTTTACCGCAGATCTAGATTCACCCATCTTGCTCGTTACCGCGGCCGCTGGCGCCTTGGTGGTGGCGTTGGGAACTGACGCACTACAGCGCAGCCCGCTGGTGACTGCTGATTCCGCCCTCGGATTGGTCTTTCCCGCCCTGTTTGCCGCCGGAGTCATCCTGATTTCTACGCACATGAGCCACGTGCACCTTGATGTCCACGCCGTTCTCGTCGGTGATCTCAACCTCGCGGCCTTCTCCAATCCCAACTATTGCTACATCATGGCCGCAGTGCTGGGTATCAATGCTCTCTTCCTCGCCCTTACACTGCCGCGTTTATCCGCCACGACTTTTGACGCCGATTTTTGTGCCGCACGCGGGGTGCCCACGCGCGTTCTTCACATCATATTTATGACCGTGGTTGCCTGCACCGCCACCGCCGCCTTTCACGCTGCCGGTGCCATGCTGGTCATCGCTCTCATGGTATTCCCGACGATGACCGCGCGGCTGCTTACTCAGCGCGTGCCCACGCTGGTGTTGACCGCCTGTGGCGTTGCCGCTATCAGCGCGGTCGTGGGATTTTGGGTTGCCTATGTCCTTGACGCGGCTACCTCTGCCGCAATGACAGTCACCAATGCCGTTATTTTCGTTGCAGTGCTCATCATCTACCGCTTTCGCCAACGCACCAGCTCATTGCCGCAGCACACCACACCAGTGGCACAATAGTGAGCATGTCTGCCTATTCCGCCACTCCTGCCGATTGGCTCCAGGGTGCTCGCCCGCACACCTGGGCCAATGCTTTTGCTCCTGTTATCGCTGGTACCGGTGCCGCCGCCGCGGCCCACGGTCTGCACTGGGGACGCGCATTGCTGGCACTCATCGTGGCCTGGGCTCTTATCATCGGCGTGAACTACGCCAACGACTACTCCGATGGCATCCGCGGCACCGATGATGACCGCACCGGCCCCCAGCGGCTTACCGGCGGCGGGCTGGCCAAACCGCAACACGTCAAGTTCGCCGCCTTCGCCTCCTTCGGCGTGGCGGCTATCGCGGGCATCTCACTCTCCCTAGCTGCCAACGCCGCCTCGTTCATCCTCGTCGGCGCCGTGTGTATCGCCGGTGCCTGGTTCTACACCGGTGGCAAGAACCCCTACGGCTACCGCGGGTTCGGGGAAATCGCCGTTTTCGTGTTCTTCGGACTCGTCGCGGTCCTAGGTACCGAGTACACACAGGCCGGCCGCATCACGTGGACAGGCCTTGCCTTAGCCGTGGGTATCGGCGGTATGAGTGCGGCGGTAAACCTGGCCAATAACATCCGGGACATCCCCTCCGATAAGTCCACCGGCAAGATCACTTTGGCGGTGCGCCTGGGTGATAAAAAGTCCCGCACGCTATTCATGACCCTCTTGCTGCTGCCGGTACTACTCACCATCGGCCTAGCCTTCGATTCCTGGGCCGCGCTCGCTTCGCTGCTCTACTTCCCCCTCGCGCTGGGTGCTATCCGCACCGTCAACCGCGGCGCACGCGGCCCGAAACTCATCCCAGTACTTGGCATGGCCGGCCGCGCGATGCTGGTGTGGGCGGTTATCAACGCTGTAGCGCTGGCTCTGGTTTAACCACCGATTTAGCGGCCAGCCAGCTCCTCTTGGACCCACTTCTTGTGGGCCTTGCGCTGCGCGGAGTACTCCGCCAGCGTCTGAGTGGCTTCCATGCGCCACGTGGAGAAGATCAGCATGGACAGCGGCAGCGCCACAAACAACGCCAACAGGGCGGAGACCAGCAGCGGAAAGGTCCCGAGAACCGCCATGGCCAGCAGCTGAATCACCGCGGTGAGCACAATGAACAGCACCACGCGGGCAGCCCCGTACTTCCACAAAGCGACGCGGGAGCGGCGCTTGAGGGCCGGATCCGGCTGGGGTGGTTCGGGGTTCTGCGAGGTGTTGATGGTGTTTTCTGTCTGACTCATAATTCTCACTTTTGCTTTGCGGGCATTCCGTAGAATACAACGCATGGGTCGATTGATACTACTACTCTTGTTTGTCCTCGCGGCGGTCCTCGTATGGAAGGCCTTTGGTCCGTCGAGTTGGAATAAGAAGGTGCAGCAGACACAGCAGCCGCAGCGCCCCGCAATCAAGGGCCCAGACGATGACGAAGAGTTCCTGTGGAACCTAGAGAAGCAGCGCTTCAAAGAGCGCCGCGCCAGGGAGCGGGAGGCAGAGCGCCAAGAAGAAGAGCGCCGCCGTCGCTCACAGGGTTCACAAGGTTCCCAGAAACCCAAGGCCCCCGAGGACAAAGACAATAAAGCCGACGAAGCCTAAGCCTTCGGCTCGAAGGTCATCTCAAGGCCGAGGGCCTCAGCCACCGCAATCACCTTTTCCCAGCGCACGCCAGAGCCGCCGTGCTCGATGGTGTGCAGCGTGGAGCGCGAAATCCCGGCCTTCTCAGCCAGCTCCTGCTGCAAGATACCGAGTTCTCGGCGGCGCTGCGCAAAGCCCTCACCGAGAGCGATGAGCTGCGGGTTATCGCCCGCCGGCTTGCCCTGTTTGTGCCGCGGCTTAGGGGTATCCGCCATTTAGTTCAGCCCCGCATAGGAGTGCAGGCCGGAGACAACCATGTTGATGAAGAACAGGTTGAAGATCATGAGCAGCATCGCCGCGATGTTGATATACGGCGCGGCCTTGCGGAAGGCCGGCGTCGCGCGGGCGTGCAGGTAGGCGGCGTAGAGGATCCAGGTGGCGAAGGATACGGTCTCCTTCGGGTCCCAGCCCCAGTAGCGTCCCCATGTGGACTCGGCCCAAATAGCGCCCAGTACAATACCCAGGCCCAGAGTCGGCAGCGTCACCACGCCCAAGCGGTAGGCCAAGCGGTCCAACTTCTTAGCAGAAGGAAGCGGGCGGGCAAGCGCACCAAAGAAACCGGACTCACTGCCCTTCGGCTGGAACTCACGCAGCACGCTGAGCAAAGAAGCGATACCGGAGACCACGCCGATGGACGCACCCAACGAGACCACAGTGACGTGGATGGGCAGCCAGTGAGACTGGAGTGCCGGAACCACCGGAGCGGATTCCGCATAGAGCTTGGTGGAGCCGTAGAACATCAGCGCCAGAATCGGCGTGAGCAGCCACGGCCACAGAGTGCGCCATTCCTTGCGCTGCATGGCGATGGTCGCCACCACCATGGCGCCGGCGGTCACCATGAGCACGTACTCGTAGAGGTTGCCAAACGGGAAACGCCCCGTGGCCAGGCCGCGCAGCACAATGGCCGCCAAGTGTAAGGCGATACCCAACCACAGGAGCATCTGCGTCATGCCGCCGAGCTTGTCGGCGTTCTCCCGCTTCTTCGACAGATCCGCGTCTAGGTCAGCATCGGGGCCAGTGCTGGCTGTCGGGGGGACGTCGCCAAGCGCGGCACTGTCTGCCGAGGCCCCCACGCTAGCGAGTTCGCGCTGCTGCGCCACAGCAGTCGTGCGGGAGCGCATCGCCTCGATGATGCTGTGCATCCGGCCGTAGTAGACCAGGGACAACACCAAGGCGAGAGCATAAACGACGAACGCGGTTTGCACCGCGATGTCGGAAAAGTTGGACAGATTTTGATCAACCTGCATGAGTGGGAAACCTTGCCTTCACAATCGTGCCTACACCGTGCTTCACGCACGAGGCTGCATGAGCGGAGAGATTTATGGTGCTCATCAGAGTACCCCCCTTCAGCGGGAGTATCCAACTTTTGACGGATAGCTTTCTCACCTTTAGTCGGCGGAGTAGAGTTCGTCCTCCTCCACCTCATCGGGATCCGGCAGTTCCAGGAGCTCGCGGTGAAGCTCATGGAATTCCTCAGACCAGCCCGCGCGGTCGGTGCGGGCAAGACCGCCCATCTCAATATCGGTGCCACCATTGGCCCCCGGCCGGATGCGCACCCACACGCGGCGGCGCTTGATCACCAGCGAGCCAACCAGGGATACCAGCATGACCAGCGCGGACACGAGAACCCAGCTCTGGAAGGGGTCATAGGAAACCTGGTAGTTCGCAAACTCGGAGGCACCGTCGAAGGTGATCTTCGTGCCGTCGTCCAGCGTGACCGATTCACCCTGGTTCAGGTTGACGCGGTCGATCCTCTGCAGCTGGCCCGTGTGGACCAGGTTGGAATCGAGGGAGAAGAAGGACTGCGGGGTACCCGTGTCCAGGCCGGCATCGCCGCGGTAGATATCGATGGCCACGGCAGGATCGAGCATCGCCGGGTAGGAGGATTGCAGCAGCTTGCCGCTCTCGCCGGACCACTCGGCGGTCGGGGCAAACAGGCCCTGGATGGCGATCTGGTTTTGGCGGCGCTCAAACAGATCCGGGTACATGCCCGCCGGAGGATCGAAACGCATCACGCCTTCGGAGAGGAAAAACGTGGTGTCTGTGGGCTGGAACTGGATGGTCTGCGTGCGCTTTTCACCGTTGGGCCACTCCACCGTCATGGTCGGCGCAAAGCCGTGACCCTGCAGGTAAACGCGGTTGCTCTCAATACGCAGCGGGTGGTTGACCTGCAGCTGGTAGTCCTCCCAGGTCTCCGGGTCCGTGAAGATGTCGTCGCCGGCGGCATAGGACACGTTCGAGGTGAACATCTCCGCCTGGCCATTGGGCAGGTAGTCCGCGGTGAAGTCGTGGGCCAAGAAGCAGAAGGGGTGCAGGCCGGTGCCGTCGAATAGCGGGCCGGCGCGGAAGGAGTCATAGACGGAGGTGGAGGTGTTGCAGAACTCCGTGGATTGCGCCTGCTCTTGGGTCTGCCCCTGGGAGTTCTTCTCCGTGACCACGATGACCTGTCCCTCGTAGTGCACCAGGCGCCCGGCTGCCATGGTGAGCAAGATTGCCACCAACGCGATGTGGAAGATGAGGTTGCACAGCTCGCGGGCATAGCCGCGCTCCGCGGAGAAGGATTGCGCACCCGCGCGGTCCTTCTCGGGCGAGACCTCGGAGACCCGCCACTTCTTCAGCATGGTTGTGGTGGCCGCTGCGATCTCCTCCGGGGACTTTTCCGAATGCCCGGTGGCGTTGAGCGGCATCTTTTCCAGATACTTCGGCGCGCGCGTCGGCGGTGTGCGGTAGGCCTGGTAGTGATCCCAGGAGCGCGGGATGATGCAGCCCACCAGAGAAATCATGAGCAGGACGTAGATGGCCTGGAACCAGACGGAGGAGAAGACGTCGAAAAGCTGCAGCTTGTCGTAGATCTCCGCCACCTTGCCGTTGGTCTCAATGAAGTCGTTGACGTTAGATTCATTGAGCGAGCGCTGCGGCAGGAGCGATCCGGGAATGGCGGCGATGGCCAGCAAGAAGAGCAGCGCCAGCGCGGTGCGCATGCTGGTCAGCCAGTGCCAGGCCTTGCGGATATATCTCACGAAAAATCTCCTTTACAGCAGCGTCGCGCCATAGGACACGGTCCACTGGCGGATGGCGTTGATGAAATCTCCCCACAGCCCGGTCAGCAGCGCCAGGCCGACGAGGATCATGGCGATGCCCCCGAGAATCTGGATGGTCCGGGAGTGCTCCCGCATCCAGGTCACGGTGCGCATGGCCTTAGCGGAGCCCAGTGCCACGAGCAAGAAGGGCAGGCCCAGGCCCAGGCAGTAGCCAATAATGAGGATGGTGCCGCGCAGCGCGGTGGTTCCCTCGGTGCCGGCGGAGACAGACAGGATGGCAGCCAGCGTGGGGCCCAAGCACGGGGTCCAGCCCAGGGCGAAAACCCCGCCGAGCAGCGGCGCGCCCAGCCACGTGGTCCAGCGCCGCGGCGCCATGCGCGTGTCCTTCTGTAGTACCGGCACCACGCCCATGAACACCACACCCATGAGGATGGTGATGACACCGCCGGCGCGCATGAGGGTATCCGCGTTGAGCGTCAGCGCCGAAATGGCGCCGAAGACTGACACGGTGGCTAGGACGAAAACGACGGTAAAGCCCAGCACGAAGAGTGCTGCGGCACCGACGACGGCCCAACGCCGGCGCTTGCCGACGCCCACCCCCAACTCCTCGTCATAGCTCACCTCACCGCCGACCACGGAGGCGAGGTAAGAGATATAGCCAGGAACCAGTGGAACCACACAGGGTGAGGCGAAGGAGACCAATCCGGCCACGGCCGCGGCGAGCACTCCGATCAGGAGCGGGCCGGACACGGCGGCATCGGCGAAGCTTTGCCCCATACCGTCAGCGGCAAGGATCACTGTTCTTTCTCCAGTTCGTCGACGACCTCGAGGACATCCTTTTCCGTGATCTCGGTCAGGAAGACCGCGGCGGGGCGGTGCTGCTTATCCAGAACAATGGTGGTGGGCACCACGGAGGTGGGCACGCCGCCGAGGGCCGCAGCCGTCTTGAAGGGCGGGTCGTAGATGGAGGGGTACTCTAGGCCGTTATCGGCCATAAAGTCCCGGGAGATCTCCGGGTTGAAGTCCTTGACGTTAATACCCAGTACGGTGCCGACCTTGCGCTTTTGCAGCTCCGCGTGGATGGCCTGGAGGTCATCCGATTCGGAGCGGCACGGCGCGCACCACTGACCCCAGGAGTTGAGGACGACGATCTGGTCTTTGAAATCCGAAAGCTTGATCGTCGTGGACTCATCCCGCAGGTCCTCACCGGAGAAATCCTTGAGCGGCTTGCGGTCTTCCTCCGCATAGCGGATGGTGGTCTGCCCGCCGGGCGAGATGAACTCGAAGGTGCCGCCGGAAGCCACGGCGTTCTGCGCGTTCTCCTCGCTCTGCGCGCAGCCAGCCAAGGCAAGCGCAGCAACGACACCGGCCACGGCGGCGCGGATAGTTCTGCGCACCATTAGATGTCCTGCGCTGGTTCGGAGTAGAAGATATCGATGATCTCGCGGTCGCGGTAGACCAGCGAGGTCACCGAGGCCAGGTCGCATTCGCGGTCCCACGGCGCGTGGGCCAGGCGCTTGCCCAGCACGGTGCGCTGCACCATGACGATGGGCAGCTGGTGGGAGACCACAATGGCCTCGTGTCCCTCAGCCTTAGCGCGGGCACGCTCGGCGGCATCCATCATGCGCGCGGCGATCTCCTCGAAAGGCTCGCCCCACGAGGGCTTGAGCGGGTTGACCATGAGCGGCCAGCGCTGCGGGTTCCACAGCTGCGAGTTCCAGCCCTTGGTGCGCAGGCCCTCAAAGCGGTTACCGGACTCGATGACGCCCTTGTCGACGTCCACCTCCAAGCCCGTCACCTTCGCAATCGGCATCGCGGTTTCCTGCGCGCGCTGCAACGGCGAGGCCGCCAGGTAGGTCACGTCATGGCCTTCGAAGGCTTTCGCCGTGCGTGCGGCCATGGAATGCCCACGGGAGGACAAGTGATAGCCCGGGATGCGCCCGTAGAGGATCTTATCCGGGTTATAAACCTCGCCGTGGCGGACGAAGTGGACGATGGTGGTGGACATATGCCTGTGTCTATCCCCTCAACATGGTTGGTTTATTGCGGGCGCTGCGCGCTGGCAGCGGCCTGGGCGGCAGGCTTGAGAGCTGCCTCGATTACCTCAAAATCATTGTCCGTGAGCGCGTCAGAGACAAACCAGGTCTCGAAGGCTGACGGCGGAACGTACACGCCGCCTTCCAGCAGTGCGTGGAAGAAGGGAGCGAAACGCCAGGTATCGGCTGCCTGCATATCGGCGAAGTTACGGCCCTGGCCCTCGGCGAAGCGGATGGAGAACATCGTCTCCGCGCGCTGGATGTGGTGTGCCACTCCGGCGGCGCTCAGTGCCTCGGTGATGAGGCCGGTCAGGCGGTCCGCGTTGGCCTGCAGGCGCGGGTACAGCTCTTCGTTGGCCAGTTCCAGGGAAGCCAGACCGGAGGCCATCGCCACCGGGTTACCGGACAGCGTGCCCGCCTGGTAGACAGGACCGGACGGTGCCAGCGAGGCCATGACGTCGGCGCGACCGCCGAAGGCAGCTGCGGGCAGACCACCGGAGACCACCTTGCCGAAGGTCACCAGGTCACCCGCTACCTCATCGACGCCGAACCAACCCTTGTAGGAGGTACGGAAGCCGGTCATGACTTCGTCGAGGATCAGCAGGGCGCCGTCGGCATGCGCGATCTCCTTGAGCGCGGCGTTGAAGCCCTCCTCCGGGGCCACGGTGCCCATGTTGCCGGCGGCTGCTTCCGCGATAATGCAGGCGATCTCTCCCGGGTGCGCGGCAAAGGCCTCGCGGACGGCGTCGAGATCGTTGTAAGGGACAACGATGGTATCTGCGGCCGAAGCGCCGGTTACGCCCGGGGAATCCGGGAGCGCGAAGGTGGCCACGCCGGAGCCAGCCGACGCCAACAGCGCATCCACGTGGCCGTGGTAGCAGCCTTCAAACTTCAGGACCTTGGCGCGGCCGGTAAAACCGCGGGCCAGGCGCACGGCGGACATGGTGGCCTCGGTACCGGAGTTGACCAGGCGCACCTGCTCCACGGCGGTGCGCTTGACGATGTGCTCCGCCAACAGCGTCTCGCCCTCGGTCGGGGCACCGAAGGAGAGGCCGTCGGCAGCCGCCTTCTGCACTGCCTCCACGATGGCCGGGTGGGCATTGCCGTGGATCATCGGGCCATAGGAGCTGACCAGGTCGACGTACTCGTTGCCGTCGATATCCCAAAGGCGGGAGCCCTCACCGCGAGCGATAACGCGGGCTTGGCCGCCCACGGATCCGAAGGCGCGGACCGGGGAATTCACACCGCCCGGGGTGACCTTGGTGGCGCGCTCGAACCACTCGGCGGACTGGGACGTATTCTGCTGGTTTAGCTGGCTGGAGTTAGGCATAGCCCACATTGTATCGGTTTTAGCCCTATACAAAAGTTGGAGTCCCCTCGTGTCTTGCAGCCTCCTCTCCACCACCTCGCGAGCACCCTGAGCGCGCTCGCGCTGCGCACCCGCCATGGGAACGCTATGCTGGCAGCACACTGTTGATTCTGCCTTTCTTTAATTAAGCGCTGGGGTGCGCTGTGGGAGGCACTACTTAAGGGGGATTCCCATGGCATCGCGCCGTATTCTTGTCATTTTTGCTTGCCTTCCGCTTTCTGCCTGCGCTGCCACGCAGGCAGAACCTGCTCCGCGAGCCGAGCCCAACCCCACCACCTCGGCCCAGCTGCCTTCCTGGAAGCCTGATGCGGTACCCCAGCCGGTCAACCGCTTGGGTGACACCACCTCCATCGCGCCAGCTCCGGCTGAACCGGAACCTACGGCCGAAGCACCAGCTCCCGCACCCGTAGTAGCCGAAACACCCACGCCACGCGTCGAAGTAGAAACCGTCACCGTCCGCGCGCCAGCGCCCGCACCAGCACCGGCGCCACGCCCGGCCCCACCGCAGCGGCCCAAACCCAAGCTAGAACTGCCCGAGCCTCCGCAGATTCCCCTCCCGCCGGAAGTCCAGGAGGGTCTCGATCAGCTACCCAAACTGCCGCCTTTGCCGAAGGCGGAGGAGATCTACATCGATGTGCCCTTCTAAAAGTCAGATGCCACATACGTTTCGATCAAATAGTGGCAGAAAATCACCCATTTTCGGGACCTTAATTGATCGAAACGTCACCAGACCTCATAGCCTCGCACCATCTAAGGGTAGACCCTGATCTACCTCCTATATTCCCCCCACTGCGCATGACAAGACACATGCCCGAGAGTTAATCTGAACCCGATTTCAATGACGGCGTTAACCTGACAGTAAGGGATTCATGAATAAGAAAGCTCTCGGCATCACTGCTGGCGCTATCGCTGCGGTTCTCCTCGCAGGCGGCGGTGGAATGTACGCACTAACCAGTGGGTCTTCCGATATTCAGCTCACCGCAACCGATGTCACGAAAACCACCAAAGAAGACCTGATCAGTTCCGTCTCCGCCTCCGGAACGGTTTCTGCCGAGCGCGAACTCTCACTGACCACCTCGCTGACCGGCCCCATCCAGTCTTTAGACGCGAAGGTGGGCGATCGCGTCGAAGCCCAACAGTTGCTCGGCCGCATGGACACCACCGAAACCGAGCGCGAGCTCGAGGCCCAGCGCACCTCCCAGGAGGCCAGCAAGCTCGAGGCCGTCCACCAAATCGAGGATGCCCAGCTCCAGCTGCGCCAGCTTCAGGATTCCCTCGACCAAGGCCTCAACCCCGAGGTCAACAGCGCCCAGTCCGCCGTGAACTCGGCGCAGACCGAGTACGCCGAGGCGCAGCGCAAGCTCGACGATGCCCTCGCCGCCAAGGGCGACCGCCCCGAAATTGCCGAGGCCCGCGCCGCCGTCGAACAAGCACGCTCCGGGGTGCGCGATGCCGAGTCCAAGTCTTTCCAGTCCGCACTGGCCTCCCTCGGCACCGCCACCGAGGATCCTTCCGGAATCAACACCGCCAGCGCTTTCTTGAGCTACCTCGATTCCGATGAGGCCGTGCAGGACTCCGAGCGCCAGCTCAAGCAGTCCGAGGAATCCTATGGTCGCGTCCTCCGCGGCATCGACCGCGAGCTAGGCGAACAACAGCGCGCCACCGCCGCCTCCTACCAAGCGGTTGCCGATGCCGAACGCGCGCTGCAAGCCAGCAACCTCGCCATCGAACAGCAGATTTCCTCCCAGTCCCAGGCGGTGAACCACGCGGTGGAATCGGCGGCGTCGGCAAGCGCGAACAACGCCAAGGAAAATGGGCCACTGGAGTACCGGCTCTCCCAGGCCGACCTGCGCTCCCCGCTGGCGGGAGTCATTACCGCCGTCAATGGCGAAGCCGGCATGCCCGCCGAAGGCCCCATCCTCACCGTGGCGGATGACTCCTCCCTGTTGGTGAAATCCACGGTCAAGGAGGGCGATATCGCCCGCATCAAGGTCGGCGATGAAGTTTCGTTCACCTCGCCGTCGAGCCCCGGCAAGGAATACAAAGGCAAGGTCACCTTCATCTCCCCCACCGCTGAGCAGCCCGATGTCGAGGCTGGCGCAGGCGGCGGCTCCGGCAAACCAACTGGCTCCTCCAAGCCCGAATTCCCAGTGCACATCCGTGTCGATGGCAACCGCGAGGGGCTGCGCCTCGGTTCCACCACGAAAGTGAAGATCATTACGAAGAAGGATAAGAACGTCATCACCGTGCCGCTCTCCGCCATCTATGAAGAAAGCGGCAAGAAGAACGTCCTCGTCATCGACAACGGCACGATCCAGGCGCGCGAGGTCAAGGTCGCCAGCGAATCTGATTTCTCCGCCGCCATCTCCTCCGGTCTCAAGGAGGGCGAGACCGTCATCAGCCAGGCGGATACGCACAAGGACATGGTCGGCATGTCCGCCTCCGTCGATGGCTCCAATGCTGCGGAAGAGAACGCATGAGCCGCCTCATTGAGATGCGGGGAATCGTCAAACGCTTCAACGAGGGCCTCGACAGCGAGCTGACCGTCATCCCGGGCCTCGACTTCAGCGTGGAGGAGGGCGAGTTCGTGGCCGTCGTTGGCCAGTCCGGATCCGGCAAATCCACGCTGATGAACATCATCGGCTTGCTCGACCGTCCCACCTCCGGCGAATACCAGCTGGCAGGCGTGGATGCGCTGGCGCTTGGCGACGACAAACTAGCCTCCTTCCGCGGCCAAAAAATTGGTTTCATCTTCCAGAACTTCAACCTGATCGGCCGCATGTCCGCGCTGAAGAACGTGGAGATGCCCATGGTCTATGCGGGCGTTTCGGCCCACGAGCGCACCCAGCGCGCGGAAGAGCTTCTGGAGATGGTCGGTATGAGCGACCGCATGAACCACCTGCCCAATGAGCTCTCCGGTGGTCAGAAGCAGCGCGTGGCGGTGGCCCGCGCCTTGGCCAACCAGCCGGAGATTCTCCTAGCGGACGAGCCCACCGGCGCGCTGGATTCGCAGACCGGCCGCATGGTCATGGACCTCTTCCACGAACTGCACCGCACGCATGGAAAGACCATTTTGTTTATTACCCACAACCCGGAATTGGCTGATGAGTGCAGCCGCACCGTCACGATGAAGGACGGGGTGTTGTCATGAATTTTGCTGAATCCACCAAGATGGCGCTGACCAGCCTGCGCACCAACAAGATGCGCTCGGCGCTGACGCTCTTGGGCGTCATCATCGGCATCGCCGCGGTCATCGCCATCGTCACGCTCGGCCACTCCTTGCAGGCTTCCGTGCAGAAAGACTTGGACAAGGTCGGCGCCAATAACTTCACCGTCCAGGTCAAGGAGCGCCCTGAGGAGGGCGAAGAGGAAGAAGCCGATGATCCCTTCATGGGCGGCGGCTTTGTCGAGGACGAGTCCTCCATGCTCACCCCGGACATGCTGGACCGCGCCAAGGAGGTCATGGGGGATCAGATCGCCGGCATCAATATCGGCGAATACAGCTCCTATTCCGGCACCCTCGTGGTCGAGGGCACGTCCGGGGAGGAGACTGCCAACCTCCTCGTCCGCCCGACCAACCCGGACTATGTCTCCGGCTCTTCCTATTCCATCGTGGCCGGGCGCTTCCTCAGCGAGGATGATATCGACTCCAGCCGGGCAGTAACGATGCTGGATAAGGAAACAGCCACCAAGCTTTTCGACGCCCCTGAAGACGCCATTGGCCAATACGTGAGCTTTGAAAGCCAGGAGGCCTCTCCTATTGAACTCGCCGTCATCGGTGTTTTTGAAGAACCGCAAACCGGCCCTCTTGTAGGCGGTGGCCCCAGCCAATCCGCCTTCGTTCCTTACCCGCTGGAGGCCGAGTTCTCCGATTCCCCCGGTGCCGGCACCGCGTTCAGCGAGGTCACCGTTCGCGGCAACCCGGACTTGGACAAGGCCGCGGTGGCCAGCAACTTGCAGCGCGTCTTCGATAGCTACTACGAGGACAACCCTGACTACATGGTGAAGGTGTCTGACTTCAGCGATGACCTCGCATCCTTGAACCAGATCTTCACCACGATGAGCTTGGTTCTCGCGGCCATCGGCGGCATCTCGCTGCTCGTCGGCGGCATCGGCGTGATGAACATTATGCTCATCACCGTCACCGAGCGCACCCGTGAGATTGGCATCCGTAAGGCGCTTGGCGCACGCCGCCGCGATATCCGCATCCAGTTCATCACGGAGGCCATCGTGGTCTGCCTCATCGGTGGTCTCATCGGCATCGCCATCGGCACCGCCGCCGGCATGGCGGGCGCGGCCGCCATCGGCTCACTCGTAGCGCCGCCGCTGTGGGCGGTCATCCTCTCGCTGCTCTTCTCGCTGGCTATTGGCCTCTTCTTTGGCTACTACCCCGCGGGCAAGGCCGCGAAGCTGGACCCGATTGAGGCACTGCGCTACGAATGATTCCACTCATCCTCCCGACTTATCAGGTATTCTAAAGCCCAAAAGTTCGGGGGGACTCCATCTTGGATAAGTGGTGCGTTTTGAGTTCTTCGCACCCCAATCCCCTCTTGCCGGTACTTCCACTATCAAGAGGCACTCATGAAACTCATACAGCAAGATCTAGGTCATTCTGAAGCAGAGACCATACTTAGCGCATTGCCGGTGCCTCGCCGAAACACCTACCTCCACTTGGCTAAACAACACGGAGGCACCGATACCGACATCGATATACTCGCAGCTTATCTTTACGTTTGGAATGGTTTCATGGCATCTGTTGTTGACAGAACAACTGGTGAAGTTTCGGTTCTCTTGCGTAACTTTATCGATTCAAGATTTAGAGAGTGGAACTCCTCACCTCCGAGAAATGGCTCACCAAACTGGTTGGAGCACCCAGAAGCGCCGCTGACTCAACTTGCGCTACCGGAAGGCCGCAGTCGGCTTGCGGACCTAGCGCATTGCGATAGCGCCTTCAGCCCACCGAGTCACGATGATTATGTTGCTGGTTTGACCTTCGGTATTTGGGTTCACCTACTACCTAAGCCTCACGCCGGAAACAAAAACCCACGAGTGGTTCTCTGGAATGAGGCTCTCGAACCACATGTTCACAAACTAAACCGAGTTGAATTCCAGCAGTACGCAATGCTGGTAAAAGACATGCGCAACCGAGCGACGCACCGTCGCCCTCTCATAAAAGACATACCCAAACTAGAGAAAACCCATCAATTCTCTATCGAGCTAGCTAAGGCCATAAATCCCAAAATGGGTGTCTGGATGCGCTCGGAACGGTGGATCCCTGAAGCGCTAAAGCAATTCCCGGCGAAATAAAAGATGGCCCCAGCGATGCTGGGGCCAGAGCCTATTTGCCTTGCGGCTTGATATCCAGAAGCCTACTACGCAAGTACACAGGCGTCCACCCACCGATATAATGATTCTTCTTCGTCGTCGTTTCAAACGACGACGCGCCCTAGTGCACCACCTTCAGCCCCACAATCCCACCAATGATCATGGCGAGGAACAGCACCTTCCACACGGTTGCCGCCTCGTGCCCGGCGGCGAAGGAGTAAATGACGGTGACCACCGCGCCCACGCCGGCCCACACCGCGTAAGCGGTGCCCACGGGGATGGACTTCATGGCCCAGCCCAACCCGCCCATCGAAATGGCGCAGGCAACGAAAAAGACCACCGAGGGCCACAGCCGGCTGAAGCCCTCCGACTTATCCAGCGCCGCCGCCCACACGGCCTCGAAGGCGCCGGAGAAAATCAACACGCACCACGACATGGCCAGCCCTTTCTGGCCGTCTTGTCGCGTCACCGGGTACGGCTCCCTCGTCCGGGGCTCGCATGAATCGCAGCGAGCCTGCCCACAATAATGGCACACTGGGCGGCATGAAGATTGCATTCCTTGGTACTGGCCGCATGGGCACTGAGCTCGCCCGACACCTCCTCAAAAACCATGAGCTCACCGTTTGGAACCGCACCGCTGAGCGCGCGCAACCGCTGGTTGAGTCCGGCGCTACCCTCGCCGATTCCCCCACCGCCGCCGTAGAAGGCGCAGAGGTCATCATTACCTCGCTCTTTGGCCCCGATGACATCCGTGAGCAGATCATCGAGACCAAGCTCATCCCAGAGGACGTGACCTGGATCGATACCACGACCGTCTCCCCCGATGCCGCCCGCGAATTCGCCGCCGCGGTCGACTCTTATGTCCACGCGCCCGTCGTCGGTTCGCTGGGCCCGGCGCGCGAGGGCAAGCTCGGCGTCTATGTAGGCACGCCTGACGACGACCGCCGTGAGCTCGCCATGACCATTGCCGAGTCCTGGGCTGACGAGAACAAGCTCATCGGTGTGGAGTCCGCCACCACCGCGGCGATTGGCAAGCTCCTGGCCAACCTAGCCCTCGCCGTTACCGCGGAGGGCGTGCTGGAGGCACTCCACCTCGGCGAGTCCGAGGGCCTCGATTCCGAAGTCATCCTCGAGATGCTCGACATCACCGGCTTGGCCTTCATGAAGAACATGAAGGGCCCGTTCATCACCGGCGAGCGCAATACCACTCCGGGTGACTTCACCGTGGATGCCCTGTGCAAAGACGCCAAGCTCATGGAAATGACCGCCAACAAGCCACTTCCTGCGGTGGCCGCCGCCATCGAGCGCTTTGAGGAGCAGCAGGCCATGGGCCACGGCGACCAGGACTTCTCCTCTATCTTCGTCTTCCGCAACAAGGGCTAGGCCCGAGCGTTTAGACGCCCCGCTTTACGACGAGCCCGCGCAGCACCTCCTCCAGCTGCGCGTTATCCCCCGTGTCCTGGCTGTGAAAGCGCGCTGCAATAAACTCCGCGCGCACGCGGCTATCACTCGCTAGCCGCTCCACATCGAGTTGGTATCCTGCCGCCGTAGCCAGCGAGTCAAAGAACACCGTCTGCGTTCGGGTATTGCCTTCTCTAAAGCTGTGAACCACATTGAGCTCGCCCCACAGCTCCGCCAGCTTGGCCACAAACTCATCAATCTCTAGGCCACGCAGAAAGTCATCCTTCGCCAGCCCCGCAAACAGCTTCTCTGCTGCCTTCGTCATTTCCGGCCCCGCCGGATAGTAGGCATGCCCAGCCTTAATCATGAACTGACCTGTAGGGGCAGTCCGCTCTTCGCCCGCCCATTCGTAGACATCTTGAAACAGACGTCGATGTATGGCCTTGAAATGCGCGTAGTCAAAAGCACCTTCCACAGGTGCCGAGTCCAACTCGGCTATCCGAAGAAATACAAACTTTTCTTCCAAGATCCGTAGTTCTTCTGCGTCATCTAACCCCAAGCGATTCTTCAGAACCTTGGTCCCTGGAATGAAATAGCTCTCCCAGCCCCCGCTCATGTTTCTCCCCGCGCTCTACTTCAGCGAAGCTCGCCGAACACGAGCGATTGCTTCGTCGGCAGATAATGTCCCTGCAGCCACCTCGCGGCCCAGCTGGCGCACGTACTCATCAGTCACATCGTGGCCTGCTAGACGCAACGCAGCATCGCTCAACGCTAACGGATCACGGTCGCTACTACTGCTTTCAATTTGAACAGGCTCCGACATTGCTATCCTCCCGAGTTTTCAACTACATTTTCTCTCATTTTAGCAGCTCACAACACCAATCCCAAGGGCGCTTCCCATCTCAAGAACAACGTTCAGGGCGTGTATTTTGCTAAACTTCATCAATAAGTTTTAGCTATTGTCTAGCCGCCCAGTGTAAGGAGCTCGCCGCCCAGCAATGCTTTCCATCGACGCCGATTACGGGCATTCCACGCCCCTTGGACACCTTGAGAAGGACTTCGCCCCAGGCCGCATCTATGGCCTCGCTGGGCCCAACGGTTCAGGTAAATCCACGTTACTTGCCACGCTCGGCGGTGAGCTTGCGCCTCTCGAAGGCTCAGTGGAGTGCGACGGCCGTCCCGTCGGCACGAAGGAGCAGCCGGGTGCTGTGATTACGGTAGCCGAGCCGGTTTTTCTCCCCGACCTCACCGTGGGCGAGCACCTGGACGTGATAGGAAAGGCGGCAGGGGTGGACGTCGCCAAGCTCTGCGAGCTCTGGGCGCTTGAGCCTCTCCTTCCACACCCTGCCTCGCGCCTGTCCTCGGGCCAGCGCCAGCGCGTGTTTCTGGCTGCCCAGCTGTACCAGCCGGCGCGTGCTTTGCTTATCGACGAGCCCGAGCGCCACCTCGACGCCACCTGGACCGAGTTCCTCGCAAGCGAATTGCGCTACCTAGCCGACGAGGAGAATCGCTGCATCGTCGTGGCCTCACATTCCGACACCATCACCCAAGCCTGCGACGAGGGGGTGCAGCTGTGATGCGCACGCTATCCCGGCTAGGTGATGGCATTTGGTATCTCATCCTCGCCGGCATCGTCTTCGGCTTCGGTTATACAGTCTGGCAAGAAGTCGGCGCAGTCCTGCCTATCATCCCGGCGCGAATCACGCTGACTGGTGTCGCTCCTATTGCCGGCATCGTGGGACTGCTCGCTCTCATCGTGTTCGCCGAGACTCTTTATCCCCTACGGGCGCTATCCCGGGAACGTTGGGTGTACGTTGATCGCCCGCGCGGCAGGCTCCGCGGCACGGACTGGATCACGTGGGCGCAGCTGATCAGCTTCGGGGTGTTGGGGCTCGGCATCTGCGTGTCCACCGGGCTATCCCCGTGGTTCGCGCTGGCAGTCCCAGCCCTGCGTTTCGTCGTGGGGGGGCGCTCGTTCACGCTGGCTTCGCTTCTCAGCGCTGGGCGCACGCGCCTGGTCGGTGGATCTGGCCTTGGCCTGCTTGATTCGGAGGTCACCTCCGATGCCATTGCGAGCCAGTCCGCCTGGATTCCTCGTCGCGCCCATGCGCCCTCCACGTTGACGGGTCTCTTCTTCCGTCGTCTGGGACGACGGTGGTACATCGGCGTCGGTGCGCTCGCGGCCCTCGGCTTGACATTGGGGTTCGCCCCACAGCTCGGGGCGCTGGCTATCGTCGGATTCATGTCCGCGTGGAGCATCGTCGGCGCGGCGGTTGGGCGCGCCGCCTCCTTCGGCCGCGTCAGCGACGATGCATGGCCAGACTGGGGCCTTCCCCTTATCGCTTCTGTGGGCACGGCACTCGTTGGTGCCGGTGTCCTCCTCTTGGTGTGGAAGCTCTCCGCCATCGCAGTGGCGCTCATTGTTGCGGGCCTTAGCTGGGCGTCGTTTAAGCGTTCCCGCCCGGCACAGGTAGACAGCATGTCCATGCTGGACAGCGGCGGCTTCGGCGTCTCTTTCTCCCCCGAGGTGCTGCACTACATTGCCCGCGGCACTCTCGGCCTTGGCGTGGCGGCCCTTGCGCTGGGGTATTAGCCGGGGCTAGTCTTTCGGACATGAAGATTTTTTCCTAATTCGACGTCACTCTTTTACGCGACTTACTCGAAGGTGGATTTCTTCTTGCCTATTTCTTTTTCTCATCTCACCGTCATCTGGCCCGACGGCACCCCTTGTTTCACGGATCTCACCGGAACGTTTTCTTCCCACTTCACGGGCTTAGTTGGGGCGAATGGTTCCGGAAAATCAACGCTAGCCAAGGTACTTGCTGGTCTCATTGCCCCGACTTCGGGAACGGTATCCGCGGGCTCAGTCCTCTATGTCGACCAGGATTTAGGTCTCCATACGTCTGACACCATCGCCGAAGTCTTTGGCGCAACAGAGATCCTCAGTGCCATTGCCCGCATTGAGGCTGGCGACTACTCGGAAGAGCTCGCTGCCGCTGTTGGTGAGCAGTGGGACTTAGCAGAGCGTATTGAAGCAGCTCTCGACGCTGCGGGTATCCCCTTCCCGCTGGATCGCACTATCGGCACATTGTCGGGTGGTGAAGCCGTGACTGTGGCGCTGACCGCCGCCTTCTTCCGCAAACCGGATTTCCTGATCCTCGACGAGCCCACCAACAACCTGGACTCCGAATCGCGCCAGCGCCTACTCGAGCTCATTCGCACCGCGCCGATGCCGGTTCTCGTCGTCTCACACGACCGCGAGCTCCTCGAGCACGCGGAAAGCATCGCGGAACTCTACCACGGAACACTTCGCGAGTTCGAGGGAAACTACTCCTCCTACCGCGCAGCGATTGATGCTGAGCAGGATTCCGCGCAGGCCAAGGTCAGGGAGACCAAGGCCGAACACCGCAAACAGATCCGCGAGCGCGCCGCCATGCAGACCCGCATCGCACGCGATGCCCGTCGCGGCAAGAACTTCGCCGCCTCGAAGCGCAAACCCGGCATGGCCATGGGCTTAGACAAGAACCGTTCCGAGCGCTCGGCCGCTGGGCGTTCTCAACAGGCCAACGATGCAGTCGCTGCCGCCCAGTCGGCGCACGACAAGGCGCAGCGCGCGCTTCGCGACGACACCCAGGTCCACATCGATCTCCCCGGCACTGAGCTGCCCGCGGGCACCCGCGTGCTGGTCAGCGATCTGCTGAGTATTACTGGCCCCGAGCGTGTTCGCCTCGCCGGGCCAAACGGCAGCGGCAAGACCACCTTCCTCAACCGCATCGCCCGCGGAGACGTCGAGTACGCGCTGCCCTGCGGGTACATCCGCCAACGCATCGTCTTGCCCGCGGAGAAATCGGTGTTCGACATCGTGCGGGAGGCCAACCCCGGCGCGGACCCGCAGTTCCTGCGCGACCAGCTGGCCCAGATGCTCTTTATCAACGACAAGATCCACCAGCCCGTGGGCCAGCTTTCTGGTGGCGAGCGCTTCCGCGTCGAAATCGCTCGCGTCTTGCTCAGCGATCCGGCACCGCGCTTCCTGCTTCTCGACGAACCGACAAACAACCTCGATATCCCCACCACCGACTGGCTGATTGAGGTGCTCACGAGCTACCGCGGGGCATTCATCCTGGTCAGCCACGACGAGCACGTATGCGAGCGGCTAAACCTAACGCGCACTGTTCACGTGGCCTCATAAACTGAAACCTCTCTAGCGCTCATCCCCTTTTCGTTGTACAGTTTCTTGTACAAGAAGGGAGATAGCTTATGAAAACCATGTCTTACTCGGAATCGCGAGCAAGATACGCCGAGGTCCTACAGTCGGTCGTTGATGACCGTGAGGAAGTCATCATCACTCGCAATGGTCATGAGTCTGCAGTCATCGTTTCCTTAGATGACTACAACTCTCTTCGCGAAACCGCATACCTTCTGCGTTCCCCTCGCAATGCCCAGCGCCTGCTTGACTCCATCGAGAGTCTCAACGCCGGGGAAGCAACGGAGCACGAGCTCGTTGAGGAAGATTAAGCTTCATGATTCTTTCGTGGACAGAGGAAGCATGGGAGGACTACCTCTGGTGGCAAGCTCACAACAAGAAGATCCTCAAGAGAATCAATAGCCTCATTAAAGACATTGCACGAAACGGCAATGAAGGGATAGGAAAGCCCGAACCACTCAAGTTCGAGTTGGCCGGGTTCTGGTCTCGGCGAATTACCGAAGAGCACCGACTGATCTATCGCATTAAGGGCGCGACCATCGAGATTGCTGGGTGCAGATACCACTACTAGCTAGCGTCAACTTCCCGTATCGCCTCTGCCTAAAAGGCATCTGACAAAAGGCATCAGTCATAAGGCGTTTTCACGGCCAAAAACGCCTTTTATGCTTGACAAATGGAGTTTTTAGACCCAAAGATGCCTTTTATCAGACGCCTTTTGCGGGGCGCCTTTTGCGAGGCGCCAAAAGGCAGGCGCCGACAGCGAGCTAGCTGACGAGTGCTTGCGCGGCAGCGCGGGCACCCGCGATGACGGCGGGCACGCCGACTCCATCAGCCCAGGCGCCGGCGGTGGCGATACCGGGGACGTCGGCAAGCTTGGCGCGGACAGCGGCAACGGTGGCCAGGTGCTTTTCATCATAGCGGGGGATGCCGCCGAACCAGCGCTGCGTGTAGATCTCCTCCACGCCAGCGGCGCGGCCGTCGAAGCCTGTGATCTTCTGCAGGTCATCGAGGGCGTAGTCCACCAGGTCATCCTCCTCCGCGCGCACGAGGGCATCATCGCCGAAGCGGCCGAAGGAGGCGCGCACGAGGAAGCCCTCGCGCTCGTTCAGGTGCGGCCACTTATTAGAGGAGAGCGTGAAAGCCTTGGCGCGCACGTCTGGCTCGTCGGAGGCAACGAGGATACCGGTGGCCTCCGGAAGGGAGTTGCCTTCCGGGTCCGTGGCGGAGGCGAAGTTGAAGCCGACGACCACGGAAGAAGCCAGCTGGACGGTGGCTAGTTCCTGGGCGGCCTCCGGGGCCACGGCCTTGAGCAGGCGCGCGGTTGTGGGAGCTGGGGTGGCAAAGAACACGCGATCGAAGGGACCGATATCCCCCGGCGCGCCCTTGACCTCGAAGGCATCGCCCTTGCGCGTCACGCCGGAGACGAAGGTGTCCAGGTGGATCTGCGCACCGGACTTGTCAGCCAGGGCCTCGTAAAGCTCGGCGTAGCCGCCCTTGAAGGTTCCAAAGACGGAGCCTTCGGCCGGGCTGCGGCCGGACTCGATCTGCTTGATTGCGGCCGACAGCGTGACGGGGCCGTCCTTCGCCAGTGTGTCCAGCGTGGCCGCCAGGTGCGGAACCGTGGCGCGCAGGCCTAGGTCGTCGGCCGTACAGGAGTACACACCGCCGAGCAGCGCGGAGACCACGTGGTCCACCACGTCATCGCCGTACTGCTGGCGAACGAGCTGACCCACAGAGACATCCCCGCCGATCTCCCACTCGAAGGGCTGCTCGTTGGTGATGCGCTCGTTGGTCGCCTCGGAGAAGAAGTCCTGCGGCTCGGAAGGAATACCCATGACCCCGCCCTGCGGCAGGAAGTGCAGCTCGCCGCCGGTGTACACGCGCGGGCGCAACTCCGGATTGGGCTCCACAAAGGAATCCTGCAGGCCGAGCTCCGTGAAGAAGTCCACGGCGTCCTGGCGGCGGCGGATGAAGGCCTCCGCGCCCATGTCCGTCGGACCGCCGTTGAAGGCCACGGTGTGCAGCTTGCCGCCGATGCGATCCGCTGCTTCAAAGACGAAGATGTCGTGGGAGCCCTCAGTGTTCTGCTTGATTTCCCATGCCGCGGTGAGGCCCGCGAGGCCCGCACCGATGATCGCGATCTTCATTTAGCCCTCCTCGTGGATGATGGCGACGGCACGGGTAATGGCCTCCGCCTCCGTGGTCGGCAGCACGCCGTGGCCAAGGTTCCAGATGTGTCCACGCAGGTTGCCTGCCGCGCGGGCGGCATCTATTTCTGCCTTGATGGCGCGTACTTCCTTGCGCACCGCATCCTCGCCGGCGAACAGCAGGGCTGGGTCGAGGTTGCCCTGGAGAATGTCCGCGTTGACGCGGGCCGCGGCGGCATCCATGCTCACGCGGTAGTCCACGCCCATGACCTCAGAACCGGCCTCCGACATCGCGCCGAGCAGCTCGCCAGTCCCCACGCCGAAGTGAATGCGCGGCACGCGGCCTTCTGCGACCTTAAGGATCTGCTCCGAATAAGGCAGCACGAACTCGCGGTAATCGCGCTCATTGAGGTAACCCGCCCAGGAATCGAAGAGCTGCATGGCGTCGATGCCGGCATCCAGCTGGAGCTCCAAGAAAGAAATGATCGTCGGGGTCAGGCGCTCCATGAGCTGGTGCCAGGTCTCCGGATCGGAATGCATGAGCGCCTTGGTACGCTCGTGGTTCTTCGAGGGGCCGCCCTCAATGAGGTAGCTGGCCAAGGTGAAGGGTGCGCCGACGAAGCCGATGAGGGCCTGCTTGTCGGTGAGCTCGCTCAGAATGATCTCAATGCCTTGGCGGACCTCGGGCACATCCACGTCGAGGATAGGCAGGTTGTCCACGTCCTCCGTGGTGCGCACGGGTGCATCCATGACGGGGCCGCGGCCGGGGACGATCTCCACGCCAACGCCCGCGGCTTTGAGCGGGACGACGATATCGCTGAACAAGATGGCGCCGTCGACATCGTGGCGGCGCACCGGCTGCAGGGTGATCTCCGCGAGGAGCTCCGGCATGAAACAGGAATCCAGCATGCTGATTCCCTCGCGCACCTTGCGGTACTCCGGCAAAGAGCGCCCCGCCTGGCGCATGAACCAGACGGGCGGGCGGGAGGGCGTGTGGCCAGTAGCGGCAGCAATTAGCGGCGCATCAGACAGTCGAGACATACCGTCCATTATGAATCAAAAGTTGGAGTAGGCGCCAATCAGGAGTTTTGGGCGCGACGGGCCTTGATGAAAGCCGTTGAATCCGGGTGAAAGAGGAAGTAGATGGCCACCATGAGCGCCATCGGGATAAGCAGCAAGAGCAGCCCGCCCACGCCCGCGATCAGCGCCGCAATGCTGACGAACATGGTGTAGGCAGACACCGCGGTGATGATGCGGCGCGCCCATACTGAGCCGCTTGCCAGCTGCGCGGAGCAGGCCGCGATGATGACGGCACCCACCACGTTGGAGATGGCCGCAAAACGCGTGTTGAAGCGGATATAGTCCACCTGCTCCGGGCTGAGCTGGGTGTTCGTCACCGATGTATAGGAACCAAAGATCCCCACCATTCCGGCGGTGAGCATGACAATTGCGGCAATCACGCAGACCCAGTAGGCAATGCGCAGCTGCGAAGGCCAGGTGGAAAAGTCTTGCTCACCCTGCTTCTTAGGGCGGCGTGGGCGGCGGTTATAGTCCGCGGGACCGGGGCGCTCGCTCATCGCTTGCCGTCCTTGCCGTCCTCTTTCTCCCTGTCCTTCTCTTTATTATCTTTATTCTTCTTCTCGCGCTCCTCCAGGTTTTCCTGGCGGCGCTGCTCCTCCATCTCCTTGCGCATCTGGCGCAGCTGCTCCATCTCGCCGGTGTACTCGAGCACCTCTTCCTTGGTGGAGAACATCAAGCCCATCACGGCCGCCACGCCGACGAGGATCTGCACGGCACCATCGAGTAAGAAGAGCCAATCCGGCGCGCTCGCCCCGGCGGGGCTGCTGATGAAGACGATGAGCACGCGGAGGCCAAAGTAGAGGGAGAAGGCGAACCACAGGCGCCGGCCAGTACCGGCTGCCTTGGAGTTCTTGTGGATAAAGCCCAGCATGATGCCCAGCAGCACGACGATGGCGAGTGAAATCAGCGAGCTGAACGCCACCGAGCCATAACCCACGAGCTGCACGAAGGCATCGCTGACGTCCTGCCCGGACTTCTCCGCCGCAGACTCCGCGGTCTTGCGGGCCTGAGCAAAGAGCTCATCGCGGTTCAGCAAGGTGAGCACGATGCTTAAGACCAAGTGCACCACCTCGAGCACCAGGGCAACGGTCCACACCTTGAGCATGAGGGAGACGGCTTCGGTGCGCTTGGCGTGCTCCTTATCCGGCTCCTTATTCTGCCCCGTCGGCTTTTGTGCCGACGGCGTAGTGTTCGGGCTGAACGTCACGATTCTCCTTTTACTTGAGCAAGCGGGCGGCGTCCGTGGCGAAATAGGTCAGGATCTGATCCGCACCCGCGCGCTTGAACGCGGTCAAGGACTCCAGCATAACGGCCTCGCCGTCAATCCACCCGTTCTGGGAAGCGGCCTGAATCATCGCGTACTCACCGGAGACCTGGTAAACAGCTACCGGCACGGAGGAACGCTCGACGGCACCGGCCAGCACATCGAGGTACGGCAGGCCAGGCTTCACCATGACGATGTCCGCGCCTTCCTCGATGTCCAGGTCCACCTCCAGCATGGACTCGCGGAAGTTGCGCGGGTCCTGCTGGTAGGTGCGGCGGTCCCCCTCTAGGGAGGAGCCCACGGCATCGCGGAAGGGGCCGAAGAAGGCCGAAGCGTACTTGGCCGAGTAGGCCATGATCGCAACATCCTCGTGGCCGGCCTCATCGAGGGCCTCGCGGATCGCGGCAATCTGGCCATCCATCATGCCGGAGGGGCTGACCATGTGAGCACCGGCGCGGGCCTGGGAGCGGGCCATGTCCTGGTAGAGCTCCACGGTTTCATCGTTGAGCACGCGGCCCTGGTCATCGACCACGCCGCAGTGGCCGTGGAAGGTGAACTCATCAAGGCAGGTATCCGCCATGACGATGAGGTCATCGCCAAATTCCTGACGCAGCTCCGCAATCGCCACGTTGAGGATGCCCTGCGGGTCCCAGGCCACGGAGCCGGTCGCGTCCTTATCCTCTTCGCGCGGCACGCCGAAGAGGTCAACGCAGGTCACACCCGCATCGAGGGCCTCGTGCGCGGCACGCTTGAGGGAATCCAGGCTGTGCTGCTGCACGCCCGGCATGGAGGGGATATCACGGGGTTCGTTCAGACCGTCGACCACGAACATCGGGAGGATGAGGTCGGAGGGGCGCAGCGAGGTTTCCGCAACCAAATCCCTAAAAGCCGGGTTCTGACGTAGGCGGCGGGGGCGGCGAGCAATGCTCATGAGTAAAAACTCTCCTTTGAGCTACGAGAAAATTGAACTACCTTCTCGACTCTAGTCGCCCCTCTCCTGCCCGCCCAGAAGCGGTCTACGCCGTCTTCTTGCGCGAGCGGCGCTTCTTGCGCGGAGCAGGAAGGTTGCCGGCAGCGCGCAGGGCCGCGACGTGGTCAGCGAGGGCGTCGACAAGCATCGGCACGTCCGCGACCTCCGGGACCACGTCCACGCGCAGGCCCACTTCCTCGGCCGCCGCCTTGGTGGAGGGGCCGATGCAGGCGATGATGGTGCGGGCATGCGGCTTGCCGGCAATGCCGACGAGGTTGCGTACCGTCGACGGCGAGGTAAAGGCCACGGCGTCGAAACCGCCAGTCTTGATCATGTCGCGGATCTCCGCGGCCGGCGGGGCCGCACGAACGGTACGGTAGGCCACGACATCATCGACTTCCCAGCCCAAGTCCAGCAGGCCAGTCACCAGCGCCTCGCCTGCAATATCGGCGCGCGGCAGCAGCACACGACCTACCGCGTCGATGTCCTCAACATAGTTTGGGAAAACCTCGACGAGACCCTCGGCGTTCTGCTTCGTTGCCGGCGGCAGCAGCTCCGGGACCATGCCCTTAGAGCGAATCGCATCGGCGGTCTTCTGCCCCACCGCGGCGAGGTGCACGCCGGCGAAATCGCGGGCATCGAGGCCGAGTTCCGCAATCTTCTTCCACACCGCGCTCACCGCATTGACGGAGGTGAACACGACCCACTTGTAGCGGCCTTCGACGATACCCTTGATGGCGCGATCCATCTGCGCCGGATTGCGTGGCGGTTCCACGGAGATGGTGGGCACCGACTGCGGGATAGCGCCGTGACCAGCCAGACGGGCGCTCATCGCCGCGGCCTGCTCCTTCGTGCGCGGCACCAGCACGCGCCAGCCATAGAGCGAACGGTTCTCCCACCAGGAGTACTTCGAGCGATCATCAAAGCTGCGACCCAGCGTGACCACGAGCTCGCCCGGCAGCTCAGCATCAAGTTTGCCCAGCGTGCCCAGCGTGGTCTCGTGGGTGCGCTGCAGGCGCGTGGTGCCGTGAACGGTGACATATGCTTCCGTCTCCGCGGGCATTCCGCGCTCCACCAACTCGGCGGAAATGACCGGCAGGTCATCCGCCGTGGCCTGCAAAACCAGCGGCTGCGTCGCGGTGGCCAGCGCGTCCCAGTCCGCCCCTTGCGTGATATCAGCCTCGGTGTACGTGGCACCGAGAGCAATGCCCGCAAAGGAGGGAACCGTCGAAGGCAGAGACATGCCCGGAACCACCTGGAATTCCATGCCTGCGTTGGCCACGGCGGTAATCTCCGCCTTGATGGATTCGCGGTTGAGCGGGTTACCGGTAACCAGGCGGATCACGTCGTGGCCCTCGGCGCGCTCGAGCGCGTTACGCAGTTGCTTGACGACGTCCCCCTCGACCTCCTCAAAGAACGCCGCCGTCGGCGGTGCTGGGCGCGGCGGCTTGCGGCGCGCGCCCGCTTCCTTGGCCGCGGCGCAGATGCGCTCGTACTCTTCCTCGGCGGCGTCGAGAAGCTCCTGCGGAACCGGCACCTGCTGCGCCACCATGTCGCGCACGCCCTGCGAAACCCCCGCGTCGGTGACAACGTTAGCGGTGGTCTCCAGAACCTCGCGGGCGCGGACGGTCAGCAGATCAGGATTACCTGGGCCGGCACCGACGAAGACGACTTTGCCCAGATCAGACTTACCCAGCTCAGGCTGGGTATCCGGCACGGCATTGCTCATAAGGTTCTTTTCTAGTTTGTGGGTTCCGAGTGCCCCGGCGCCGAAGCGTGGCAGGCGCGGGATGGAGATAAGAAAGCCCCTCACTCGCGAGTTAAGGGGCCCTTAATCATTGCTCTCAATGATCGTGTGCTAGATACACACTAAAGGAAAAGGCCCGAAACCAAAAATCTACGTGCGATTACTCCGCTGCCAGTAGGTCTGCAGCTCCCTGCGCGAAGAGCTCCTTGGAGACCGCGCGCCCCAATTCTTCAGCCTCGTCCGCTGTTCCCTGAGCCTGAGCGATGAGCTGGCGGGAGCCGTCGAGAGCGAAGACCCCACCGCGCACGACAAGCTGATCGCCCTCCCAGTGGGAGGTAGCGGCCACCGGCGCGGTGCAACCGGCCTCCAGTTGGGAAAGTACGGTGCGCTCGGCGCGGGTGGCGGCGGTAGCGGGGGCGTCGGCAAGCAGGGCGATGGCCTTCGCCGCCTCGGTCCCCTTGACCGCCTCGATGGCCAGGGCACCCTGCGCGGGCGCGGGCATGAAGATCTCCGGATCGAAGACCTCGGTGGCGCGATCCGCGTAACCCGCGCGCACGAGGCCGGCGTAGGCCAAGAGGACGGCGTCGAGCTCGCCGCTGGTGACCTTGCCCATCCGGGTATCGATATTGCCACGCAGCGGACGGATGTCCAGGTCCGGACGCATCGCGCGCAGCTGGCTAATGCGGCGCGGGGCAGACGTGCCCACGCGCGCACCCTCCGGCAGGTCCTTGAGGGTCAGGCCATCGCGGGCAATAAGTGCTTCGCGCACGTCCTGGCGCTGCGGAACCACGAGGTCGAAGCGCTCGTCGGCAGCCGTGGGCAGGTCCTTAAAAGAGTGCACTGCGATCTCGCACTCGCCGCGGTCGACGGCCTCACGCAGGGCCTGGGTAAACACGCCCACGCCGATGCGCTCCACGGGAGCCATATTGACGTCACCCTGCGTGGTAACGATGTGCAGCTCAGCCTCATAGCCTTCCTGCTGCAACCACTCCTGCACGTGGCCCGACTGAGTCGTGGCCAGGAGGGATCCTCGGGTACCGATCTTCAACATCTATGCGTCCTTTTCTTCCTTAGTGCTTTCCGCGGCTTCCATCTGCGCGGCGTCCGGCAGCTCCGCCACGTCCACGGCGACGCCGCTGCCCTCCAGCTGGAGTCCAAAGAGTTCCTGCAGCGCGGTCTCATGGCTCACGGTTCCAGAGTTGGCCGCGAGCTGCTTCGCGCGAACCGTGGGCTCGTGCAGCAGCTTATCCGCGACACGCTTGAGCGCGCGATTGATATCTCCCATCTGGCGCTCGTCCAGCTCCGGGTGCTTCTGCTCCATTCGCGCCACCTCGCACTGGACCAGGTTTGCTGCGCGCTTGCGCAGTGCCGATACGGCTGGGACGACGTCGCGGACGCGCTGCTCGGAAGCATAGGCTTCTAGTTCTTCACTGACGATGCGCCGCGCCTGCGTGTGCGGGCTGGTGCCGGCTGCCAGGTCGGTGTCGGCTGCCTGCAGGGAGTTGCTGAGCCTCTCGATGTTGACCAAATCGACTCCCTCGACCTCTGCCACAGCGTCATCAATATCGCGCGGCAGAGAGAGATCCACGAGCATCAGCTCGCGGTCGGCTACGTGATAGCGCTCGACGTCGGCCGCCGTAATAGTGAAACCCTGGGCTCCCGTGGCGGAAATTGCCACATCCACATCCCGCAAGGCCTGGGCGCGCTCCGAGAAGTCGATAACGTCCGCGTACACGCCCGCCTCATGGGCATGCTGTGCCACGCGCTCCGCACGGGCAATGGTGCGGTTCGCGATAATTAGCTGCGCACCCAGGCGCCCCGCGTGCGTTGCCGCGAGCGAGGCCATCGCGCCTGCGCCCAAGATGAGCACGCGCTTGCCCGCGAGATCTTCCCTGCCCATGCGGCTCAGCGCCTGATCAAAAGCAAAGGAGACCATGGAGGAGCCCGCCTCATCGATCTCGGTTTCGGAATGCACCCGCTTGCCGGTGCGCAGCGCGGACTGCGCCAGCGCATGGATGCGCGGGCCGACGGTTCCTTGCTCCGAAGCAAACTGGTAGGCGGTGCGCACCTGGCCGATGATCTGCTGCTCCCCTACCACCATCGAGTCCAAGCCTGAGGCCACCATCATGAGGTGCTCAGCGGCGGCGTCGGCATAGCGCACATAGAGATAGGAGCGCAGCTTCTCCTCCTCCACCCCGGAAACGTCAGCGAGGTTGCGCACGACATCCTGGACCCCGGTGTGGAAAGAGTTGGTGACGGTGTATACCTCGAGGCGGTTGCAGGTGGAGATAATCATCGCCTCGCTCAGCGAGCCCGCCGATACCATGGCCCGGCAAGTGTCATTCTGCACGGTCTCGTCCATGCTCAGCTTTTCCAGCAGCGCCACCGGCGCCGACTGATGCGACATGCCCACGACGAGCACACTCATGCACAACCCTCCAGTTTTGCATCATCCCTTTGGATGACATAGATCATCCAAAAGACTACTAGTTGTCATCTCGTTTCCGAAACTCACGGAAGTGCCCACAGAAAGCTAGTCCGCCAGCGCCTGCGCTAGCTCCTCATTGTCCACTTCCCAGCAGGAGAATTCCTCTCCATCAATAACCACAACAGGAACGCGATCGCCGTATTCCATGGCCAGCTCCGCATCCTCATCGACGTTGCACACTTTAAGCTCTGCCCCAGCGTGACGGACCACCGGGGTAATCTGCTCCAGAACGCGCGCGCAGGAGCCGCACGTGGTACGCACCATCAGTTCGACGACGTGGGACATAAAGCTCTCCTCGGTAGGACGTAGAACGTTTCGCGGTTTACTATGGACACGTTAGTCCGCCCACCCTATGAAAGCTGAACGCGTGCCCCTCCCGCTCCCTCCTGGTATGCCCGATTCTCCCCGCGAGTTCCTTGCCAATTGGACCGCTAGCAGGGGAAACTTGCGCAATTTCCTGGAGCAACAGGCTTTCGCCCCGCTCGGCGAAGAGCACCAGCGCGCAGCCGGTGAGGCGTCGGCAGCCGCCGCCGTGGAGCACCTCTTCGGTATCGACCTGGACGCCTTCTCCTCCGGCATCGATTCCGTCCAGGGTTCCTTCGAATCGGCGGGGTCGCGCTCCATAACCGAGCCCGACCCAGACATCCCCCAAGACGCCGGCGCTGCTGCCTTCTTCGACGTGGATAACACCTTGGTCCAAGGGTCCTCGCTCGTGTCCTTTGCCTTGGGCCTCGCGCGGCGTCGCTACTTCAAGCTCTCAGAGATCCTTCCCATTGCCTGGAAGCAGCTCAAGTTCCGCATTTCCGGATCGGAGAATGCCGCCGACGTGGCCGCTGGGCGCGTGCAGGCGCTCGAGTTCGTCAAGGGTCGCTCGGTAGATGAGATGGTGGCCTTGTGCGAGAGCATCGTGGACCAATCGATGGCCCGGAAGGCCTACCCGGGCACGAAGCAGCTGGCGCAGATGCACCTCGACGCCGGCCAGCAGGTGTGGCTGGTCACCGCCACCCCCGTGCAGCTGGCGCAGATTCTGGCGCAGCGCTTCGGTTTCACGGGCGCGCTCGGCACCGTGGCGGAGGTGAAAGATGGTCGCTTCACCGGCCGCCTCGTCGGCGATATCCTCCACGGCCCAGGTAAAAAGCACGCCGTGGCGGCGCTGGCCACCTTGGAGAACCTCGACCTTGAGCGTTGCACTGCCTACTCCGACAGCGCCAACGATGTCCCGATGCTCTCCATGGTGGGGACCCCCGTGGCCATTAATCCCGACTCCAAGTTGCGCGATATCGCCGAGGAAAAAGGTTGGCTCATCCGCGACTACCGCTCGGTACGCAAGGCCGTGCGCACCTACGGCCTCCCGGCACTCGCCACCGCGCTCTTCTCCTATGGCAGCTGGCGCTTCGTGCGCCGCTAACTGCTGTTTTGAGCCTTAGTGCGCAGCATGTCCATGCACATGACCGCACCAATCAACCCTGCATGCTGCTGCGGGTCCAGCCCCGGCGCGATGCTGAGGCGGTAGGTATTCTTACCGGCTAGGAACCTGCCCACGCCTCCCCACTCGTTGCGCACCTCTGCCAGCGGCTGCCCCTGGCTGGTAATCGTGATATTCCAATCCCAGACATCGCCTTCAATCTCGATCTCCGGGAAGCCCTCCATTTCTAGGCTCAGGCGCGTCTTGAACATGGCAAACCGCTTGGTCACGATCGCCATGGGCTTCTCGACGCCCGGCAGATACACCTCATAGGTATCCTGCACGAAGTTGGGCGGATCCTTGATCACCATGAGCGGCTGTTGCGGGTTTCCCTGCTCATCCGTGAAGGCAACTTGAAGGCTGCGGGAGGCGTTGAAGAACATGTCCTTCAGGCTCGTCGACTGCAGAATCGTCCCGACGGGCACGCCCTCGTCATCGGCGATCAGGAATTCATCCTGCATGAAGGACTTGGTCTGCGAAATAACCAGGCTGTTAAGAGTGAGGAGTCGAGGCAACATAGTTCGCTATTTTACGTACGCGATGAGCTCCTGTGGGGTGAGAAGGATGGCACTCCCCACTCGGTGTATAGCGACAAATACAGGCTCCATAACCCCCTCCCAGATATCCCAATAATGCCAGGTAGAGATAGATGTCCGGGGCATATTTTATAGTGCGTTTAGAACATATCATCGACACGTCAATCTCGGGGGATACCGTGAATACCGCCACCCAAACCGCCTACTTTTCCCATATGAACCCTGACTGCGCCCTCGCCGTGGAGCGCAGCGCCGCTCGCCGTGCAGACTACCGCTCGTGGGTAGCCGCCATGCCAGACCTCGATGAGGATTTCGGGGTCGCGTGCCAGAGGCTCGTCGCCAAGCTTGGCGTCGGGGACTACACCGTTAGTGAATGCTGTCTAGCCGTGCACCGCCTCACGGAGCTACCGCAGGTCAAGGCCCTGCAAGACAGTCAGTTCTTGCTCGATATGAAAGCGCTCATCACCATCGACCGCACCTTGACCAAACTGGGCGCGCTGCCTGCGGAAACACTCGCGCTTATCGACGACGCCCTTGCCACCTTCTTCACCCCTACCTCACCGAACCAGGTCTTTCCTACCCCGGCGCAGATTGGGCACAAGGTGCGCGATATCTGCAAGAGCATCAACAAGTCCTTTTCCTTCCGCGATTCCCCGAAGAAGGACTCATATACTTTTACCGATACTGGCGAGCGCGGCATCCTCGAGCTCAATACCGATAGCGCCACGGGCATGATTCTGGATGGCTACATCAAGCAGGCAGCAAAGGAGAACGGCCTTTCACAGGCCGATGCCCTGAAGAAGCTCATCGCCGGCAGTATCTCTCCGCCCGCGACCGTCATTCTGCACACCTATCAAGCCAGCGATATCGACAACGCTCCCACCTTCGTCCAAGGGCACGGTTGGACGTCACAGGACATTCCCGCAACACGCACGCGCGACCTTTCCTCGCAGCCGCCGGAGTCAGCCAGCTACGTTTGTTCAGAGCTCATCCGCAAATACGTGGAGGGCCGGGACGGCACCTGCCGCGCTCCGGGATGCAACCGGCCGGCCTACCTGTGCCAAATGGACCACCGCATTAACTACGCCGATGGCGGTGCCACACACCCGCGCAACTTGGCCAGCTTGTGCCAGCACCACCACAACATGAAGACTGATGGGCGCACGCACTATATCATGGATCCGCATACTGGGGACATCGTGTGGCTCTACGAGGACGGAACGTGGGCCATGACGGAGCCGACTGGCCCGCTGGCAAAGAAGAACAAGCGTTGGGCCCAGACGGTAGCCCAAAAGATTTCAGCCACCCGCGAGCGCGCCCAGCAGGAAGCTAAGGAAGCACAAGCCGCTGCCGAGGAACCCCGCACCCCCAGCACCCCGCAGGAAGATATTCCGTTCTAAGCGGTGTCGTCGTCTGAAACGACGGCGCGGTTATCTGAAATGACGGAAGGAGAAAAGATAACAGAAACTCCCCGCCACGATCCCAAAAGGACCATGCGGGGAGTTTGCAGGCGAAGCTTTACTTGCCCAGCTTACGGCGCTGAACGCGGGTGCGGCGCAGCATCTTGCGGTGCTTCTTCTTGGACATGCGCTTGCGGCGCTTCTTGATGACAGAACCCATAGCAGGTTTCCTCACTTTCGGTATCAGTACGTACGTAACCCGGCCGGCAACGCCTGGAATAAAACCACCCACGGTGCACTCGAGGCGGCCCCGCGAAACGGGGAGACACAGGCATACCAGTGCCGAAACGAATGTTCACCATCTTACCTAGTGGCCTGCCCAGCACCAAAACTAACGGCAGCGCCCACCGCCGTGGACCGCGAGGGTCCGCAGTGGTGGGCGCTGTCAGAGAGAGGTGCGCGCTAGGCTCCGTACACGGAAGCCTCAAGGTATTCCTTGACGGCGGATTCGTGAACGCGGAACGAGCGTCCCACGCGCACTGCCGGCATGTCACCTGCATGAACCAACCTGTACACCGTCATCTTGGAGACACGCATGATCTCCGCAACTTCGGCGATGGTCAGGAAAGTTCCCTTATCTTCATTCGTCATAGTTTATTTAACCCTTCAGCACGTGACGCGCTGTAGGCTTCCCCTCCCACAGGACTATCACGCACGCGCTCCTGCCAGCTTAGCGTGAAACCTGTGACTAATGCGACCCAAGAGCTAATTTTTTCCTCTTTCGCACCGTTGTTCCCCATCAAGCCCGAATGACAACAGGTGTCACATCGCTCCCAGGGGGTGGAGAACTCTAGGCAAGTTCCTGCGCACGCTGGGAACATGCCTCAGCGGCGCGGAAAAAGGCTCCTCGAAGTCCGGACTCCTCAAGCTCGCGAAGGGCAGCGGCAGTGGTTCCCCCCGGGGAGGTTACCCCTGCGCGCAAAGCGACCGGATCCTTACCGGATTCAGCCAACATTTCACCCGCGCCCTGTGCAGTGCGGGTGGCCAGCTTCTCGGCAACGTCGCGGGTGAGGCCGAGTTGGACGCCGGCATCAATGAGCGCTTCGGTGACCAGGAAGTAGTAGGCAGGCGCAGAACCCGCCAGGGCGGTAGCGGCATCAATGTGCTTTTCTTCGATGACGGCGACCTCACCGACGGCCTCCAGCAGCTTGACCACGCCGTCGAGCTGCTCCTTCGTGACGTGGGCACCACCCGCGCAGGTGCACATGCCCTTGCCCACCAGCATGGGGGTGTTCGGCATGACGCGGACGACGGGAACGTCCTCGCCGGCGGCCTTCTCAAGTGTGTCGAGGGTCAGACCAGCCGCCATGGAGGCGACCACCGCTGTCTTGGGAATGTCGAGGCCCTCGAGAAGCTCGACGATGGCATAGGGCTTCACACACGCAAAGATGTAGTCGGCGCCGTCGATCGCCGCGGCGTTATCGCTGGTAACACTCACACCGTAAGCGTTCTTCAGCTCCTCACCGCGCTCGGAGCGGCGGTTGGTCACCACAATGTCTGCGGCCTCGTAGCCTGCATTCACGAGCCCGGAAACTAGGGCCTCGCCGATTTGTCCTCCACCAAGTACTGCAATTTTTGTCATGCATCCCAGGGTGCCAGAAAGGCTGGAACGCGGCCACCAGGTCAAGGCTTTGCCCGCAGGTTGACCCCGCGCATGCAAAAGGCATCTGTCAGAAGGCGTTTTCCAGGGGTACAGATGCCTTCTGACAGATGCCTTATAGAAAGTGTCTTGTGGAACAGGTGATTACATCACAACGAGCAGCGGGCCGAAGGTAAGCACGAGGCCAGTGACGGCTGCGAGGAACATCGACAAACCATCGCGGCTGGTGCGCAGTGCGTGGACGATTCCGACGATGACGCCAGTGACGACGACGCCGAGCACGACGACGACTAGGCGGTCGAAGCGGTCCCAGAGAATTTCAAAGCCCTTGAATACGATTGCACCGAGCACGATACCCACGAGGGCGAGCAGGACGACGGCGAAGGGGTTGAGCTTGCCCTCCTCCTCGTCGTCGTAGTCTTCGTCGTACTCTTCACGGTCCTGATCGACTGCCTCGAGCTCCCCAGTGGTGAAGGTGTCATCCTCGGTTGCTACCGCAGCCTGTGGTGCGGTCTTGTCAGCGACCTTTGTTTCGACCTTATCGTCGGTTTTTTCTTCGACCTTCGACTCGGCCTTAGCCTCAGTCTTCTTTGCCTCAGCCTTCTCCTTAGGCTCGTCCTTGACCTTTTGGATAACACGCGTGTCCTCATCAGAGGGCTGGGAGCGCTTGGTCTCCGGCTCAGCTGACTTCTCTACTGGGACAGCAGCCTGAGGCTTGTCAGCCTTCTTCTTGGATTCCTCCTGCTGAGGAGTCTCCTGCTTAGGCTGTTCCTTCTGCTCCTTTTTCGGCGCGGGAATGACCGGGGCCGTTTCATCGATGGAGACGCTGGAGTGTTTTGCCTCGGCCGGAGTTGCCTTGACTTTCTCAAGATTGCCGGTCAGCTCCGCAACCGAGATGCCGCCTTCATCAAGGCTGCGACGACGGCGGCGCGGGGTCTTCTCCTCGCCGGGTCGGTTCTTCGCGTTACGGGCCAGCAGCTCCGCAACTGTCAACTGTTTCTTGTCAGCCACGTTTCTTTCCTATTCCAGTCCCTTATCGGTACGGCGCAAAATGACACCTTCTCGGAGAGCCCAGGGGCAGATCTCCAACTTTTCGATTCCCAGGGCACGCATGCTCGCCTCGGCAACAAGCGCGCCGGCGACGATCTGATGCGATCGGGTAGAACTTACACCCTCAAGGTCTGCCCTGTCAGCTGCAGTCATACGAGAGATGAAGGAAATCAGCTGGCGCAGACCCGGTGCAGTGAGGGTGCGCTTGACGTAGGGACCCGCCGATGACGGTGCGGCACCGGTCAAACGAGCCAGCGTGCGGAAGGTTTTCGAAGTTCCTACGGCCAAACCAGCGGGGCCCAGTGCGCGCATTTTATCGGCCACGCCGACCAGTTCCGCGTCAATGTAATCCCGCAGCAAGTTCACCTTGGACTTCTCCGGCGGGTCCGTATCAAACCAGTTGTGGGTCAGGCGGCCAGCTCCCAGGTCGAGGGAGAAGGCCATCTCCGGATGCTCGTCGGTACCGGTGGATAGCTCCAGCGAGCCACCACCAATATCGAGGTTGGTAATGCGGCCAGCGGACCAGCCGTACCAGCGACGCGCTGCCAGGAAGGTCAAGCGCGCTTCCTCTTCGCCCGACAGGATCTCTAGGCGCACGCCGGTTTGCTTTTCCACTTCGTCAAGGACCTTGGCCGAGTTCGTGGCCGAGCGCACGGCGGAGGTAGCAAAGGCGATGAATTCATCACAGCCCAGCTTCTGGCCCAGCTCAGCGGCCTCACCCACGGCGGAAATGAGCTTCTTCATGCCCTTCTCGTGGATGTTGCCGTCCTTGTCTAGCTGTTCCACCAGACGCAGCGGGGTCTTCCAATCGCTCATCGGCGAAGGCCGCCCACCGGTTGCGGCGTCGACCGCAACAAGATGGACGGTATTACTTCCGACGTCTAATACACCTAATCGCACGCCTCCAGAGTAGTAGGTCTACCGTGGGTAGGTGTGAATCGCCCGAAATCGAATGAAGTTTACCTGGGTTTTCCTGCCTCCTCCCCCGCGGCAGCATCCATCTTGGCCGGCCGCGAAAAGGCCCCCAACTTCCCCAGAGAGTGGTTTGAATTTACGGATCCGAACGATCCACTCCATGTCTTCTCTATCGACCTGACCTGGCTCGAATCGCACTATGCCTGCCAGTTTGGAACCGAGAGGTGCCACGGCATCGATAAGCAACAGCCCGACGTCGGCTGCTGCGTCCACGGCGCCTACATGGCTGATGAGACAGACAGGGAGCAGCTTCACGACGCCGTCTCCCGCATGCCCGCCCGCTTCTGGCAGCACCGCCCTGAGGGGGTAGATGAGTTCCTTCAACACGGTGAGCCCGAGGAGCTGGAACCGTGGCTGGAGTGGGATGAGCTCGACGGCGATGACGGCGAGCCGGAACCCGCGCTAAAGACGCCGCTTGTCGACGGCGCCTGCATCTTCGCTAACCGTGCCGGCTGGCCCACGGGCGCGGGCTGCGCTATCCACCAATGGGCGCTCGAGGCGGGCGAGGAGCTTACCGTGGTCAAGCCCGAAGTATGCTGGCAACTGCCGATTCGCCGGCACGAAGACTATGAGGAGCGCCCCGACGGGGAGGAAATCCTGCGGACCACTATCGGCGAATATGATCGCCGCGGGTGGGGCAACGGCGGCGAGGACTTCGATTGGTATTGCTCGGCGGATCCCTCCTGCCACATAGCGGATGAGCCGCTGTGGAAGTCACAGAAGACCGAGCTCATCGCGCTACTTGGCGAGGAGAGCTACGAGATTCTGGCCAAGCACTGCGAGGCCCGGGCGCGCTCCGGGGTCGACTTCCCGCGGCACCCGGCGGATCCTCGCGCTTAAGCCTCGAACTTGTAGCCGAGGCCGCGCACCGTCACGAGCTGCTGCGGGCGGGAAGGCTCGGCTTCGATCTTGGAGCGCAGGCGCTTGACATGAACGTCGAGAGTCTTGGTGTCACCCACGTAGTCGGCGCCCCAGATGCGGTCGATGAGCTGTCCGCGGGTCAACACGCGCCCAGCGTTGCGCAGCAAGTACTCGAGAAGGTCGAATTCCTTGAGCGGCATGGAGACCGGTTCACCGGCGACAAGCACGGTGTGGCGCTCGACGTCCATGCGCACGCGACCGCCTTCCAGAATCTGATCGTCCGGCTCCTCCTCGGCGTAGTCAGAGGAGACGTCGTGGCCGCGGCGCAGCACCGCGCGGATGCGGGCGATGAGCTCGCGGGAGGAATAAGGCTTAGTTACGTAGTCATCAGCGCCAAGTTCGAGGCCCACGACCTTGTCGATTTCAGAATCGCGCGCAGTCACCATGATCACCGGCACGGAGGAGGTCGCACGCAGCTGCTTGCACACGTCAGTTCCGGACATTCCCGGCAGCATGAGGTCCAATAGGACGATGTCCACGTGATTCGCCGCGAACTGTTCTAGCGCACTAGGCCCGTCCGGGGCGAGGAGTACGTCGAATCCCTCCTTTCGGAGGAGGAAGGCGAGGGGATCGGCCAGCGACTCTTCATCTTCAACGATGAGGATGGTGGTCATTGCGCTTTATCCTTTCGACGAGCTGCTACACGCGCCACGGCGCGCTGCAAACCAGGGGCGGCAGAGCTGACGGCTCCGTCTTCTATATTATCCCGATTAATAAGATTATCTGTTGGCTTTTCTTCCGCATATATAGGGAGCTCGATAGTGAACGTCGAGCCGGTGCCAGGACGCGACCACAGCTTGATGTTGCCGCCGTGATTAGCCACGACGTGCTTCACAATGGCCAGGCCCAGGCCCGTTCCGCCGGTCTGCCGGGAGCGCGCCTTGTCCACGCGGAAGAAGCGTTCAAACACCCGCTTTTGATCCTCTGGGGCGATGCCAATGCCGCGATCCGTGACGCGAATGTGAACGACCTTCCCGCCGACCACCTTCTGCGTTACCGACACCGGTAGTTCATCTGGCGAATAGTGGATGGCGTTGGAGATCAGGTTGGAAATCGCCGTCACCAGGAGGGACTTATCTCCCATCACCTTGACGCCTGCGGATTCGCCGCGGGTGAGCTGGTTGTGGTGGGAATCGGCAGCGAGTTGGTTGCGGGTGATGGCTTCATCAATGACCTCATCGAGGTCGAGCGGCTCCATCTCCGGGAGGGCCTCCGCACCCTGCAGCTTGGACAGGGAAATGAGCTCGCTGACCATGTCCGCCATGCGCGCCGCTTCCTTCTGCACCTTGCTACCGAAGTACTCGACATGCTCGGGGTCCCCGGTGTCCTGGAGGAGTGCCTCGGCCAGCAGGGCGATGCCTCCCACTGGGGTCTTCAACTCGTGAGAAACATTGGCCACAAAGTCGCGGCGAGCGGATTCCATGCGCACCGATTCGGATTCGTCGGTGCCGTAGACGATGACGAAGCGATCATCGTTGAGCGTCAGCGGCTGGACCACTGCGCGCACCTGAATCACGCGGTTGCCGGTGCGCCGTTTGGGGATAGCAAGGTCCAGCGTGCGGGTCTCTTTGTCTTCGAAGACCTCTTCCGCGACCTTCCGAATGTCGGGGTTCACCGCGCGGTCGTGCACCATCGACATTTCATGGGCAGCGGGGTTAGAGAAGATGACCTCTTTCGTGCGCGAAAGCACAGTCATTCCAGATGGGGAACCACCCACGGCTAGGTGCAGAACCTGGCTAACACTGGTGACCTGGTTAGCGTCTGCATCGCGGACGCGGCGGCGCTCCATCCGTTCACGGATCCGGGTGATCACCGGTATGGCCAGGCCGCAGGCCACCACACCGGCGAGGAAAGCGAGTACCAGTTCCACAATCATTCACACCCCTAGAAAGAATCCCCAAGGAGTATAGGCTCCCTGGGGATCGTGCGCAGCACGCAGCTTCCTGGGCGGTTACTTCTTTCCGCCCTGGGCAGCCACGGCAGCGGCGCCGGCAGCAGCAGCTTCCGGATCCAGGTACGTGCCGCCCGGGTTCACAACCGAACCGTCCTCGGTAATCTCGTAAACCAGCGGGATACCGGTCGGAATATTGAGGCCGGCAATCTCCTCATCGGAGATCTGGTCTAGGTGCTTGACCAGCGCACGCAGGGAGTTACCGTGCGCGGCGATGAGAACGGTCTCGCCCTTCTTGGCGCGCGGAAGGATCTCCTCCTCGAAGTACGGGACGAAGCGCTCGACGACGTCCTTCAGGCACTCGGTGCGCGGGACGGTCTCCAGGTTGGCGTAGCGGACGTCGTTGGCCTGGGAGTACTCGGAAGAGTCCTCCAGCTCCGGCGGCGGGGTGCCGTAAGAACGGCGCCATGCCATGAACTGCTCCTCGCCGTACTTATCCTTGGTCTCTGCCTTGTTAAGGCCCTGCAGGGCGCCGTAGTGGCGCTCGTTGAGGCGCCAGTCGCGCACAACCGGGATCCAGTGGCGGTCAGCCGCGTTGAGTGCAATATTGGCGGTGCGGATGGCACGGCGCAGCAGGGAGGTGTAGACGATATTCGGCAAGATGCCCTGTTCCTTGAGCAGCTCGCCGCCACGCTTGGCCTCGCCCTCACCCTTGGCGGTGAGGTTGACGTCAACCCAACCGGTGAACTGGTTGGACTCGTTCCATTCGGACTGTCCGTGTCGAAGTAGAATCAGCTTTCCGTTACTCATAAACACCAGCATGCCACGTTTTTCGACAGCGCGTCAGGTGGTTTTAATATCCGATTGCCCGGCGCGCGTGGCAATCCGGAATCTCGACACTCATCGCATCGGCGTAAATATTCTCCAACTGGGTGGCGGCCGCTGCCCAACTGAACTGCTGGGCGTGATCGACGGCGGCTTCTCCCATGGCGATGCGGCGGGGGTCGTCGTCAAGCAGCTGTTCCAATGCGTCCGCCCAGTCCTGCGCTGAGTGTGAGTGGACGAGCAAGCCCGTGTCACCGTCCGCGACGGCGATGGGCAGCCCACCGACGGCCGCCGCCACCACGGGAGTTCCGGAGGCCTGCGCTTCCATGGCCACCAGCCCGAAGGACTCGTTATAGCTGGGCACCGCAACAATGTCCGCAGCCTGGTAGATGGCCACGAGCTCTTGGGGTGGGCGCGGGCTCAGGAAACGCACGACGCGCTCCACCCCCAGCTCGCGGGCAAGGTTGTGGTAGGCATCCGGCGAGGAATTCGCCCCGGAGGCACCGCCACAGATGACCACGCGCAGGCGGCGATCCGGATCGCGCTCCATCAGCTCCGCGGCGGCGCGGATGAGCACGTCGGGGCCCTTGAACTTTTGCAGGCGGCCCACGAACGCCACCACCTTGGTGTGCAGCGGGATGCCCAGCTGGCGGCGCGCGCGTTCCGTCATGCGGTCCGTTCCCGGGGTATACAGCTCGGTGTCCGCCCCCGGGGAGACCACGACGATATTCTCCGGCGAGGCGTCGTAGTGCTCGATCAGATCGCGGGTTTCCTGGGCGGTGTTGACCACCAGGATGTCGGCGTTATCCACCAGTTGCTGCTCGCAAATGCGACGTGCCTCGGTTTCCGGGGTGTCATCGAGCGTGCGGTGCACGTTCTTCACGGCAGCCAAGGTGTGCGCGGTATGGACGAGAGGGATATCCCACAGATCGCGCAACAACCATCCCACCTGGCCGGAGAGCCAGTAGTGGGAGTGGATGACGTCATACTCCACATCAAAACAGCGCGCGAAGTTGAAAATGCCGCCCGTGAACGCGGCCAGCTGGGTGGGCAGCTCCTCTTTACTGAGACCTTCATAGGGCCCCGCCACAATGTTGATGACGCGCAGGCGCTCCTCGACGTCCACCACTTCCCCCTGACTGGGGCGCGTGGCGCGAGTGAAAATATCGACCTCCACGCCGAGGCGCGCGAGCTGACGGGCAGTGTTGAGGACGTAGACGTTCATGCCGCCCGCGTCCCCGGCTCCGGGCTGCTCGAGGGGCGAGGTGTGCATGGAAATCATCGCGATGCGCATAGTTTTCCAGTGTATCCCGAAACAACCCGCGTTATACTGGCCCGTACCTTAACCTACGCGACCGAAAGGTGAATCGATGTCGGCATACGAGTCCAAGGCGTGGCTGAAGTACTACCCAGAATGGACCCCGCACACCCTGGAGTACGGAGACACCACGCTTCTCGACGTCTACGACAACAACCTCGCGCTTCATCCCGATAAGCCGGCAACCTACTTTTTCGGTCGCACGCAAACCTACGCCGAGCTGGACAAGCAGGTCCGCCGCGCAGCCGCCGGTCTGCGCGCCTTCGGCGTGCGCCCGGGAGACCGCGTTGCCATCGTCGCCCCCAACTGTCCACAGTTCATCTCTGCTTTCTGGGCCGTGCTTAAGCTGGGCGCCATCGCGGTGCTGCACAACCCGCTCTACACCGCCCACGAGCTGGAGGGTCTGTTTAAGAACCACGGCGCGCGAATCGCCATCGCGTGGGATAAGACGGCCTCCACGTTGGAGAAGCTGCGCCCGACGACCTCCCTGGAGACCGTCGTCTCCATCAACATGATCAACGCGATGCCGACTCCGCAGCGCCTGGCCCTGCGCCTGCCTATTCCGCCGTTGAAGTCCAAGCGCGATCAGCTCACCGCCCCAGCTCCGAATACGGTGCCGTGGGAATCCCTCGTTGGCAACGCCATCGGCGGCGATGGTTCCGATGTCATCACCCCGGAAGAAGTCACCAAGGACACCACCGCGCTCATCCTCTACACCTCCGGCACCACCGGCAACCCCAAGGGCGCGGAGCTGACCCACGGCAACCTCTTCTCCAACCTCTTGATGGGCAAGCACTGGGTACCGGGCTTGGGTGATTCCCCCGAGCGCATGCTCGCCGCACTCCCCTTCTTCCATGCCTACGGCCTGACCATGAACGCCACCCTGGCGCCGCTCATCGCCAGCGAATTGGTGCTGCTTCCTAGCCCGCAGATGCCGCTCATCATGGACCTGATGAAGAAGCACACCCCGACCTGGGTTCCGGGTGTACCGACCTTGTACGAGCGCATCGTGGCAAAGGCGGAAGAAGACGACGTTTCCCTCGACGGCGTGCGCGCGGCCTTCTCCGGTGCGTCCACCCTGCCGGTCAACACCGTGGAGAAGTGGGAGAAGTACACCGGCGGCATGCTCGTGGAAGGCTATGGCCTCACGGAGTGTTCGCCGATCATCGTGGGTAACCCCATGAGCGATGATCGCCGCCCCGGCTACGTGGGAATCCCTTTCCCGGACACGGAGATTCGCATCGCCAACCCGGACAACCTGGATGAGACCATGCCCGATGGTCAGGAGGGCGAGGTTCTCGCTCGCGGCCCGCAGATTTTCAAGGGTTACTTCGGCGATGAGGAAGCCACTAAGAAAGCCTTCCACAATGGCTGGTTCCGCACGGGTGATATGGGCGTGATGGAAGAGGACGGTTTCATCCGTCTAGTCAGCCGCATCAAAGAAATCATCATCACCGGTGGCTTCAACGTCTACCCGGGCGAGGTTGAGGAAACACTGCTGGACCACCCGGACGTGGCGGAGGCCGCCGTGGTGGGCCGCCCGCGTTCGGACGGCTCCGAGGACGTCGTGGCCTGCATCGTGCTGAACGACGGCGCCGCGCTCGATCCCGACGGCCTCAAGAGCTTCTGCCGCGAGCGCCTCACCCGCTACAAGGTTCCGCGCACCTTCTACCACTTCGAGAAGCTGGCCACGGACCAGCTGGGCAAGATTCGCCGCCGCGAGGTTCAGCAGGATCTGCTCGAGCGTCTCAAGGCCGAGAAGTAGCACTCCATAACCCCGGAGCGATCCCTGCGTGATAAACGCACATCGCCGGGGTTATTGATTTGTCCCGAAAAGATTTCGTTACGTTAAGCAACTTTGCTAAGTTTTGCGAGACTTCTGTCACAGATTGGTTATACTGTTCCAAACATAACAAGTTTGACCACCTAAGGAGTTCGCGAACATGTCCGAATCCCCTGCCCAGGCATCCTCCGCCTTTGAGTCGAAAGCCTGGCTCCAGTATTACCCTGAGTGGACTAAGCCCAATCTGGATTACGGCACCGAAACGCTCTTGGACTCCTACCGAGAAACCGTGGAAGAGTTCGGCGAAAGGCCCGCCACGTGGTTCTTTGGCCACCAAATGACCTACCGCGAACTCGATACCCACGTGCGCGCCGCCGCGGCGGGCCTCAAGGCCTTCGGTATTCGCCCCGGCGATCGCGTCGCCGTAGCGCTCCCCAACTGCCCCCAGCACGTGGCGGTCTTCTATGCCATCTTGAAGCTCGGGGCGACCGTCGTGGAGCATAACCCGCTCTACACCGCGGCTGAGCTCGAGCCCCTCTTCCAAGATCACGCTGCCCGCGTGGCCGTGGTCTGGGATAAGGCGAGCCCGGTCTTTGAGGAGCTGCGTGATACCACGCCGCTAGAAACGATCGTTACGGTCAACATGATTGAGGCCATGCCGCGCCCCAAGCAGCTGCTACTGCGCTTGCCACTTCCCATCATTAAGGACAAGCGCGCCGAACTTTCAGTTCCCGCCCCTAACACCGTTCCGTGGAGCACGCTCACTGGGCGCGCCATCGGTGGACAAGGCCAGAAGCTACAGGATGCCAAGGTCAACCGCGACGATACCGCGCTAATCCTTTACACCTCCGGAACCACCGGCAGACCCAAGGGAGCGGAGCTAACCCACTCCAACCTGTACTGCAACATGAAGATGGCAGAAGCGTGGGTGCCCGAAATAGGCAAGAAGCCCGAGCGCATGCTCGCTGCCCTCCCCCTCTTCCACGTCTATGGCCTCACCCTCATCGCAGCCCTCGGCGTACACATTGGCGGCGAGCTGGTCCTCACCCCGGCGCCAAAGATTCCGCTGCTCTTAGACATCATGAAGAAGCGCCGCCCCACTTGGATGCCGGGTGTGCCCACGATCTACTCCAAGGTCATGGAGGCAGCCAAGGAACAGAACATCGATCTCCACGGCATCGAAAACAGTCTATCGGGTGCAGCGGCGTTGCCAGCGGACATCGTTGAGGAATGGGAAACACTCACCGGTGGCCTACTCGTGGAAGGCTACGGGCTCACGGAAACCTCGCCGATCGTGGCCGCAAACCCGCTCAATAAGAACCGCCGCCCCGGCTATATCGGCATCCCCTTCCCGGATACCGAGGTGCGCATCGGCAACCCAGACAACCTCAGCGAGACCCAGCCGGATGGCACCGCGGGCGAGCTCCTCGTGCGCGGGCCGCAGGTATTCAAGGGTTACTTCAACATGCCAGAGGCCACCGAGCAGTCCTTCCACGATGGTTGGTACCGCACGGGCGACATGGCAATTATGGAGCCCGATGGCTTCATCAAGATCGTCTCCCGCATCAAGGAGATGATCATTACCGGCGGCTTCAATGTGTACCCGGCCGAGGTGGAAGACGTTATCCGCCAGCACCCGGACGTCACCAACGTGGCCATCGTCGGCCGCCCGCGCGCGGACGGTTCCGAGGATGTCGTGGCCTGCATCGTGCTGGAGGATGGCGCGGTGCTTGATCCCGAGGGGCTCAAGGACTACTGCCGCGAGCGCCTCACCCGCTACAAAGTTCCACGCACCTTCTACCACTTCGAGCAGCTCGCCTCCGACCAGCTAGGCAAGGTCCGCCGCCGCGAAGTGCAGAAGGACCTCCTGAAACTGCTCGGAGAAGAGGCTCCCGCCTAGGCCGCGCGGTCGATATAGCGCATCACGCGCGTGGGGTTGAAGGTTCGGTAGAACGCTTCACCAGCCCGGACAAGCTGGCTCACCAACGTGCTGAGCTGCCAATCTAGCTGTTCGTCGGTGTAGCCCCACTTCGTGGGAATGCGGGCCGTGGTCACCAAAACGAGGTCCTGCTCTTGGCCGCCATCGAGGTTTACCGCCTCGATGCGCGCGGAGTAAACGTATTGATCATCGTTCATAAACTCAGCCCAGCGCACGAGCGCATCCAGGTCACACGCGCAGCGGCCGGAGGGGGTGACGAGGCTGAGCTCAATATCCCCGGAGCCATCGAGGGCGGATTCAATGGTGATCGTGTGTTCATTGATGAGGATGCTCACGGCCCCGTTCTTGTTATCCACCACGTGGATGGGCGTGCCGATCATCGCCAAGCGTGTGGCGCGTTCATGTACCCGCCACATCCCCACTACTGACACCCCATAGGCCTCACTGAAATAGTGAGGCGACACCGGCTTGAGCCCAGAGCCTTTCCGCGGCTTTGAGCGATCTTCCGGAAATTGCTCATCCAAGCGCGCGAAGACCGCTGACATCTCGGCCGCATAGCCCGCGATAATGCTCTTGAGCTGAGCATTCGTGGCCGTCGACGGCAGATAGGGCGGCGCGAAGACCCGCAGGTGGGTATGCATAGCGGAGCTTCCACAGGGCTCGGCCACGAGGCTGCCGGATATTGCACCGCCGTTGAGATCGTTGACTTCCATACGCAACGGCTGCCGGTCCGGGTCGAAGCACACCGCGCCGCCCCAATACCCAAGGACGCAGAGGCCGCCCATCTCTTCGTTGACGTCGATGCTTAAGAATCCGCCCGCAATCTTGATGGTGGGCATGCCGGTCGAGGAATCCTCCTCAAGCTTTCCGGCCAGCTTGGTCATGGTTTTGATAACTCGGCTTTTGCTGAGCCGAGCCGGTGTCTTAGTCGTTTTCTCTGGTGTTGATTGAGACATAGTCCCCCCTAGTTTTTCTTTTCATTCATGCTGCGCGGGCCGATGCCGAGCCACCCCTGCTCCTCCCCGAGCCGCTGCAGTGAGCCCGAGGATACAAAAGGTTGGGCAACTTCGCGCGGCGAGCGCTGAGAAAGAGTGCCCCCGCCACCAAACGTGAGAAAAACCTCACATTTTCCGCGCGGGAGACAGCTTTGCGCGAAAGCTTCGACTACGGTGGCACATCATGATTGTTCTGTAGGGCTAACTAATCCTGCCCACAGCTCTTCATAAAACCGTTCCCCATCAGCTCAAAAGAGGAAAGATGCCTGTTACTATGCTGCATTCCATGCCCCGCCCGGCCGTGCTTTTCGCCGGACAAGGCTCCGATTGGCAGGGTTTCATCACCACCGCCGCGCAGACTGCCGCCACCGCTGACTCCCTGCGCGAGGCCCTCGCCCAGGCCCGCAGCCTCACCGGCCCCGCCGCACGCACCATTGCCTCCACGTGCCCTGGCGCACTTGAGCGCCTCGAGCAGCTCATTGATGGTTCCGTCGAGCCCAATTCCCTCGACTCTCTGCCGGCAGTGTCCATCCCCGGCATCGTCCTTGGCCAGATTGCTGCCATCGAGCAGCTGCGTGATCTCGGCGTCGACATCGACGAGCGCGCTGGGCATTCGCAGGGAAGCTTGGGCGAGATGGCCGTCGACAAGCCAGTAGAAGCCCTGGCTCTGGCCATCCTGATGGGCACCGCAGCCAGCGCGGTCAACGGCTCCGACCCGCGCCCCCAGATGCTGTCCATCCGGGGCCTGGAGCGCAGCTTCGTCACTGAGCACCTACACGGCACCGCAGCCATCGCCGTGGTCAACGGCCGCCGCCACTTCGCGCTGTCCGGCAACCCGGAGGACCTGGCTGCCACCCGCACCGCCATCGAAGAGGCCGTGAAGAGCTTCAACGCCGAGCTGGAGAAGCGCACCATCGGTGGCGATGAGCTCAGCCCGCGCTTCGATGAGCTGCCCGTGGCCCTTCCCTTCCACAACGCGGTTCTCGCGCCGGCGGCTGAGCGCACCGTGGCGCTGGCTCAGAAGTGCGGCCTCGACGTGGATGAGGCCCGCACCCAGGCCGAGGCCATCCTGGTCAACGAACACGACTGGCCGGCCACGCTGGCCGCGCTCAACTCCGAGCATCTCATCGTTCTCGACCGCGCCTTGGCGAACATCACCCGCCGCGTGGTGCAGGGAACCGGGGTGACCGTGGTCTCCGCCGCCACCCCGCAGGAGCTTGATGCGCTGGCGACGCCGGGCGCTGAACTGCCCAAGGCCCTGAACTACGCTGACTTCGCCCCGCGCACCATCGAGCTTCCCAATGGCCGCACCTACACCCAGACCCGTTTCTCCGATCTCACGGGCCTGTCCCCGATCATGCTGGGCGGCATGACGCCCACCTCCGCTGATGGCGAGATCGTGGCCGCGGCGGCCAACGCCGGACACTGGACGGAGATGGCCGGCGGCGGCATGTACTCCGATGAGGTCTTCCGCGCCCACCTGGCCACAATGGAGCAGCACCTGCACCCTGGCCGCACGGCGCAGTTCAACACCATGTTCTTTGACCGCTTCCTGTGGAACCTGCACTTTGGCCAAGCGCGCATCGTGCCCAAGGCCCGCGCAGCTGGCGCGCCCTTCAACGGCGTGTGCATCTCCGCCGGCATTCCGGAAGTAGAGGAAGCCGGCGAGCTGCTGGACCGCCTCCACGCCGATGGTTTCCCCTTCATCTCCTTCAAGCCCGGCACCGCGAAGCAGATCCGGGATGTCCTGGCCATCGCCACGGCCTACCCGGAGGATCGCATCATCATGCAGGTCGAGGACGGCCACGCCGGCGGTCACCACTCCTGGGTCAACCTGGATGACATGCTGCTGGATACTTACGCCGAAATCCGCCAGCACCCCAACGTCTACTTGGCAGTCGGCGGCGGCATCGCCTCCCCGGATCGCGCCACCTCCTATCTCACCGGTGAGTGGGCGAAGAAACACGCTATGCCGGCGATGCCTGTCGACGCCGTCTTCCTCGGCACCGTCGCCATGGCCACCAAGGAGGCCAAGGCCACTGATTCGGTGAAGGACCTGCTGGTCAACACGGAAGGCATTTCGCCTTCCAAGAACGACGGTTGGGTAGGCCGCGGCACCGGTGCGAACGGCGTGGCATCCTCGCAGTCGCACCTGTTGGCGGACATCCACGACCTGGATAATTCTTTCGCTGCGGCCTCGCGCCTGATTACTTCCTTGAGCATCGAGGAGTATCCGGCACACCGCCAGGAAATCATCGACGCCCTGGCCAAGACCTGCAAGCCCTACTTCGGCGATGTCGAGTCCATGACCTACGCCGAGTGGATCGAGCGCTTTGTGAAGCTGGCCCACCCGTTTGTGGATCCGAGCTGGGATGACCGTTTTCTCGATCTCCTGCACCGCGTCGAAGCCCGCCTGAACCCAGCGGATCACGGCCAGATTGAAACCCTCTTCACCTGTGTTGAGGACGTTCACGATGCGCCGCAGGCCGTGGCCAAGCTGCTGGATGCTTACCCCGCCGCACGCACCACCGAGGTCTCGGCGCGCGATGCCGCCTGGTGGATTTCCCTGCACTACAAGCACGTCAAGCCCATGCCGTGGGTGCCGGCCCTGGACGGTGACTTGAAGTCCTGGTTCGGCAAGGACACCCTCTGGCAGGCACAGGATGAGCGCTACACCGCTGACCAGGTGCGCATCATCCCCGGCCCCGTGGCCGTGGCGGGCATTACCAAGAAGAACGAGCCGGTTGCAGACCTGCTTGCCCGCTTCGAACAGGCCACCACGGATGCGCTGCTGGAGCAGGGCTCGACCCCGCAGAAGGCTTTCTCCCGCCTGAACTCCGCTGCCGATGAGGCCGCATTCCTGCGCACTTCTCCTACCCTTCTGTGGCACGGCCACCTCATGGCCAACCCGGCTTATGAGATGGATGAGAACGCCTTCGACCTGCGCCAGGATGCTGAAGGCAACTGGGAGATTGTTATCACGGCGGACTCCTATTGGGATGACCTGCCGGAGGAGCAGCGCCCCTTCTACGTCCGCGAGGTCACCGTCCCTGTGGACCTGCCGGAGGATGTGGCCACGGGTGGCTCCCCGGTGGTCTCCGAGGAGCGCCTGCCTAACTCCGTCTTCACCCTCCTGGAAGGCTTGGCTGGTGTCGGCTCCACGGCGGAGCAGGGCGATGAGATTACGGAGATGCCCACCGTCGAGTCGGGCTACTCCTTCCACTTCCCGGCCTCGCTGCTCTCCGCACACAGCGCGGTGACCTGCGGCGATGCTGCAGCCGAGAAGGCCGGCACCCCCGACGTTCTGGTAGGCCCCTGCTGGCCGGCCATCTATGCCGCGCTCGGCTCCGGCCGTCTACAGGACGGCTACCCGGTCATCGAAGGTCTGCTCAACGCGGTGCACTTGGACCACGTCATCGATGTGCGCGTGCCACTAGAGCAGCTTGCCGACGGCCGCCAGATCGACGTCACCTCCTCCTGCACCGCCATTGATGAATCTGCTTCCGGGCGCATCGTCACGGTCGAGCTCGAGCTCAAGGATCACGCCTCCGGTGACATCGTGGCCACGCAGATGCACCGCTTTGCCATCCGCGGCCGCGCCACCGGCACCGCCGCACCGAGCCAAGCACCGGAGTGGGGCGGCGGCAAGTCCGCCACCAAGGTGGTGCCGACACCGCGCTCCTTCGTCGACCGCGCCACCGTCACCGCCCCGCAGGACATGACGCCCTTCGCGCTGGTCTCCGGTGACTATAACCCGATTCACACGTCCTATAACGCGGCCCAGCTGGTTAACCTGCAGGCACCGCTGGTGCACGGCATGTGGCTCTCGGCCGCCGCACAACAGGTGGCCGGGCGCCACGGCCGCGTGGTGGGCTGGACCTACTCCATGTACGGCATGGTGCAGCTGGGCGATGACATCGAGGTCACCGTCGAGCGCGTCGGCCGCAAGGGCATCCACCAGGCACTCGAAGTCACCTGCCGCATCGACGGCGAAGTCGTCTCCCGCGGCCAAGCCCTGCTCGCCGCGCCGACCACGGCCTACGTCTACCCCGGCCAGGGCATCCAGGCAGAGGGCATGGGCCAGGATGACCGCCAAGCTTCCCCGGCGGCACGCGAGGCCTGGCGCCGCGCCGATGCGCATACCCGCGCGAACCTGGGCTTTAGCATCCAGAAGATCATCGATGAGAACCCGACGGAACTCACCGTCCGCGGCACCACCTTCCGCCACCCGCAGGGCGTGCTGCACCTGACCCAATTCACGCAGGTAGCCCTGGCCGTCGTGGCCTATGCCCAAACCGAACGCCTGCGCGCCGAGGACACCCTGGCGCCGACTTCTTACTTCGCCGGCCACTCTCTGGGCGAGTACACAGCACTGGCCTCGCTGGCGAATATCTTCGACCTCGAGGGGGTCATCGACATCGTCTATTCCCGCGGCTCCGCCATGGGCAGCCTGGTGCCGCGCGATGCTGAAGGAAATTCCGAGTACGCCATGGCCGCACTTCGCCCGAACATGGCGGGTATTGATGCCGACAACGTCGACGCTTGGGTGGCTGAGGTCGCCGAGGCCACCGGCGAGTTCCTGGAGATTGTTAACTACAACATCCGCGGCCAGCAGTACTCCGTCGCCGGCACCAAGAAGGGGCTCAAGGCCCTGGTGGACAAGGCCAATGCCATCGCCCCGCGCGCGGCCGTCATGGTCCCGGGCATCGACGTGCCTTTCCACTCCCGCGTGCTGCGCGAGGGCGTTCCGGCCTTCGCGGAGAAGCTCGATGAGCTGCTGCCGCAGGAGCTGGACCTCGATGCCCTGGTAGGCCGCTACATCCCGAACCTGGTGGCCCGCCCCTTCGAACTCACCCAGGACTTCGTCGACGCCGTGGCTCCGCTGGCTCCCTCCGGCACGCTGGACGGGCTGAAGGTGGAGGATCTCTCCGAGCACGAGCTCGCCCGCCTGCTGCTCATCGAGCTGCTGTCCTGGCAGTTCGCCTCCCCTGTGCGCTGGATTGAGACCCAGGAGCTCCTCTTCGGCAAGGTCGAGCAGATCATCGAGGTCGGCCTGGCTTCTTCCCCGACGCTGACCAACCTGGCCACCCGCTCGCTGGCCGTCGCCGGCATCCCGGAGGGCACCATCCGCGTGCTCAACGTGGAGCGCGACCAGGAGCAGGTCATGCTTGCCGACGTCTCCGAGGCCCCCGCCGCCGAACCGGCACCGGAAGCCGACGCCGAGGAGGCACCGCAAGCCAACGAGGCACCAGCCGAGGTTCCGGCTGAGGCAGCTCCGACTGCACCAACTCCTGCACCTACCGCAGCCGCCGCCTCCGGCGACGCCCCCGAGCTGCGCTTTGGTGCGGCGGAGGCCATCATGGTGCTCTTCGCCTTCCAGAACAAGATCCGCGTGGACCAGATCACGGACTCCGACACCGTGGAAGAGCTGACCAACGGCGTGTCCTCGCGCCGCAACCAGCTGCTCATGGACATGTCCGCGGAAATCGGCGTGCCGGCCATCGATGGCGCCGCCGATGCCGACGTGGCCACGCTGCGCGAGAAGGTCGCCACCGCCGCCCCGGGCTACTCCGCTTTCGGCCCGGTGCTGGGTGAGGCCGTGGGCGCGCGCCTGCGCCAGCTCTTCGGCGCTGCGGGCCTCAAGCCCACCGCCGTGGCGGACTACGTCACCGGAACCTGGGGCCTGCCCGAATCCTGGGTTGCCCACGTCGAGGCGGAGATCCTGCTCGGCTCCCGCGAGGAGGACTCCGTGCGCGGCGGCTCGCTGAGCACCGTGCCGGCGAGCGCTACCTCCAAGTCCGCAGCACACGAGCTGATCGACGCCGCCGTCCAAGCCGTCGCCGCTACCCACGGTGCATCCGTGTCCAAGGGCGCGGCCGCCGGTGGTGCCGGTGGCGGTGCCGTGGTCGACTCCGCTGCGCTCGATGCCTTCGCCGAGACCGTCACCGGTGAGAGCGGCGTGCTGGCTACTGTCGCCCGCCAGGTTCTCTCCCAGCTGGGCTTGGACTCCGAACCGGAGCTCATCGAGGCACCTGATACCACCGTCATCGATGCCGTCGAGGCAGAGCTCGGCTCCGGTTGGCTCAAGTCCGTCACGCCGTCCTTTGATGCGAACAAGGCCGTGCTTTTCGACGACTCCTGGGCCATCGCCCGCGAGCGCCTCGCCCGCCTGGCACTGGGCCAGGCCGAGTACCCGGTGGACAGCTTCCGCGGTGCCGGCGAGGACCTAGCGCGTCAGGCGCGCTGGTGGAAGCGCGAGGACATCGCCAAGGCCGCCGTGGACACCACCCCCGGCGCGTTCGCCGGTGAGGTTGCCCTGGTCACGGGTGCTGCCCCTGGTTCCATCGCCACTGCGCTGGTGGAGCGCCTACTGGAGGGCGGCGCGACCGTCATCATGACCGCCTCCCGTGTCAGCCAGGCCCGCAAGGAATTCGCGCGCACGCTCTACGCCGAGCACGGCGCTGCTGGTTCCGCCCTGTGGCTGGTCCCGGCGAACCTGTCGAGCTTCCGCGATATTGACGCGCTCATCGACTGGATCGGCACTGAACAGCGCGAGTCCGTGGGCAACGAGGTCAAGATCCTCAAGCCGGCCCTCACGCCGACGCTGGCCTTCCCCTTTGCTGCGCCGAGTGTCTCCGGCTCGCTGGCGGATGCCTCCGGCAGCACCGAGGCCCAGGCCCGCCTGCTGCTGTGGTCCGTCGAGCGCACCATCGCGGGACTGGCAAGGTTGAGCCAGGAAGACGTCGACAAGCGCTGCCACGTTGTCCTGCCGGGCTCGCCCAACCGCGGCACCTTCGGTGGCGACGGCGCCTACGGCGAGGTCAAGGCCGCCCTCGATGCCATCCTCAACAAGTGGAAGGTCGAGGCCGGCTGGCCGCAGGGTGTCACCCTGGCGCAGGCCAAGATCGGCTGGGTCGCCGGCACGCACCTCATGGGCGGCAACGATGGGCTGGTGCCCGCCGCCGAGAAGGCCGGAATCAAGGTGTGGAGCCCGGAGGAGATTTCCGCCGAGCTTATGGACCTGGCCAGCGCCGACTCGCGCGAGCAGGCAGCTCACGCCCCGGTAGAGAAGGACCTCACCGGCGGCCTAGAGGGCTTCTCCCTCAAGGAGCTTGCCGCAGGTGCGGAAACCGCTGGCGCAGTTCCGCACGAAGATATAGAAGCCCCCATCACAATCGCGGCACTGCCCAACCAGGTACAAGCAGTGCAGCCTGGCCTGGAGGAAGAAGTTGGCCAGGTCACCACGGACCTGGAGGACATGGTGGTCATCGCCGGTATCGGCGAGGTCTCCTCGTGGGGCTCCGGCCGCACGCGCTTCGAGGCCGAGTATGGCCTGCAGCGCGATGGTTCCGCGGAGCTCACCGCAGCTGGTGTGCTGGAGCTGGCCTGGATGACCGGGCTGGTGGAATGGCGCGAGGACCCGCACCCGGGCTGGTTCGTGGTGGAGAGCGATGAAGAGATCGCCGAGGAGGACATCTTCGAGCGTTTCCGCGATGAGGTCGTTGCACGCTCCGGTGTGCGCACGCTGACGGATAAGTACCACCTCACCGACCGCGGCTCCATCGACCTGACCACCGTCTTCCTGGACCGCGACGTCACCTTCGCCGTGGATTCGGAGGCCACCGCCCGCGATATTCAGGACGCGGACCCGGAGTTCGTCAGCATCGTCGAGGTGGACGGCGAATGGCAGGTCACCCGCCGCCAGGGTGCCACCGTCAAGGTGCCGCGCAAGGCTACGCTGACTCGCACCGTCGCCGCCCAGATGCCGGATGACTTCGACGCCGCTAAGTGGGGCATCCCGGAGCACATGCTCGACTCCCTGGACCGCATGGCGGTGTGGAACCTGGTCAGTGCGGTGGATGCCTTCACCCAGGCTGGCTTCTCCCCGGCGGAGCTGCTGCGCTCCATCCACCCGGGCCAGGTGGCCACCACGCAGGGCACCGGTATCGGTGGCATGGAATCCCTGCACAAGGTCTTCGTCACCCGTTTCCTTGGTGAGGAGCGCCCGTCCGACATCCTGCAGGAGGCCCTGCCGAACGTCATCGCGGCGCACACCATGCAGTCGCTGGTGGGCGGCTACGGTTCCATGATTCACCCCATCGGCGCCTGTGCTACCGCAGCGGTGTCGATTGAGGAGGCCGTGGACAAGATTGCCCTGGGCAAGGCCGACGTGGTCGTGGCCGGCGGCATCGACGATGTCCAGGTGGAATCCCTCCAGGGCTTCGGCGACATGAACGCCACCGCGGAGACCGCGAAGATGACCGCCAAGGGAATTGATGATCGCTTCATCTCCCGCGCCAATGACCGCCGCCGCGGCGGCTTCCTCGAAGGCGAAGGCGGCGGCACGGTCCTGCTGGTGCGCGGTTCCCTTGCACAAGAGCTGGGCCTTCCGGTCCTCGCAGTGGTCGCGCACGCGGCCTCCTATGGCGACGGCGCCCACACCTCCATCCCGGCTCCTGGCCTGGGTGCGCTGGGGGCTGGCCGTGGCCGGGAGAACTCCCGCCTGGCGCGCTCGCTGCGCGGCCTGGGCCTGACGCCGAACGACGTCAGCGTCCTGTCCAAGCACGACACCTCCACCAACGCCAACGACCCCAACGAGTCGGAGCTGCACTCCCTGCTGTGGCCGGCGATTGGCCGCGATGAGGACCAGCCGATGTTCGTCATCTCCCAGAAGACGCTCACCGGCCACTCCAAGGCGGGTGCCGCGCTCTTCCAGACCGGCGGTATCATCGACGTCTTCCGCACCGGCCGCATCCCGGCCAACGTGTCGCTGGACTGCGTTGATCCGCTCATCGCGCCGAAGGCGAAGAACCTGGTGTGGCTGCGCTCCCCGCTGGACCTCGCTGCGGCAGGCCACAGCGTGAAGGCCGCGGCACTGACCTCGCTTGGCTTCGGCCACGTCAGCGCGCTCATCGTCTACGCCCACCCCGGCGTGTTCGAGCAGGCCGTGTCCCAGCAGCGTGGGGCGGATGCCGCTGCCGAGTGGCGGAAGCGCGCCGAGCAGCGCCTGCGCGCCGGCCGCGCCCACTTCGAGGCCGGCATGCTCGGCCGCGCACCGCTCTTCGAGGTCATCGACGGCCGCCGCCTCCCAGCACGCGACGCCAAGGTGATGATTGACGGCTACGGCCTCGTCGACGCCGACAAGGCCGCGGAAATCTCCATGCTCCTCGACGCCGATGCGCGCCTGGGCGCAAACGGGGAGTTCCCGAGTGTGTAGTCGTTAGCAATTAGGGCCAGTTCGTACTTGAACTGGCCCTTTACTTTTGACCAAGCACCGTTTCGCTCTATGTCGCGACGATGTTTGCTCACCGACTCTTTTCAATTAAATATTGCATCACGCGCTTTGGAACATCCGCCGAAAAATATTGACAAGCATGATTACGGAATCAGCGATTATGCCAGCTTCACGGCGCGATGAGTTCGGTGCGTGTTTTATCGAATGCGCTAACGCAATTGCCTTACGAACAAAACTACGCAGTTCACTATTCGCTTGTTGCGTCCTGGAAGTTCTACGTCAACAACTCGTTCCAGCCGATTTTTTGAGTTTCCCTCATTAAATCTATTCGCATCATCACTATCCCGTAAGTGACGAGTATCGTCAAAGGCTACGCGGTTCAATTCGTCGAGAATGCGAACCACCCGATTACCGACATCGCTGAAGTCACTTTGAGTATTTGCAAAAGCAAACTTCTCACGGAGCTCCTTGATTTCTGTATCAATCCGCACCCATCCGGTAGAATCCCGCGGACTAACAGGAGAAGCCAGTTTTCCTTGAAGCTGCGCATCTTCGAGGCCTTCGACATGCCTCTCAAACGGATCAAATATTGCGCTAAGAATCTGCCGTCTAGCTTGATAGCTTCCTTCAGCACCGTTCTGTTTCCAATAGTCTTTAAACGAAGACTCATCCTTAAAAGGAATATCCAAGTTAAATCTCAAGCGTATTGCTACGGATTACAATGAACGACGACACGTCGCAAGTTCTTCTTCCGAAAGCCGACGACTTCCAGATGTCCCACGCACTGTAAATTGGCCCTTCCGGTTTTAGAGTGCGTTGATTTTGTCCTGTAGTTGTCCGGAGTGGATTAGGCATCGCAAGATGTAGTGGTTGAGGTTTTTAAATCCTAGGGCGATGCCGCGTAGGTGTTCGAGTCTGCCGTTGATTGCCTCAACGGGGCCGTTGGATGCGCCGATATCAAAGTAGGCGAGCACATCTTTGCGTCGACGCCACAGGGTGCGCCCCAGTTGGGCGAGCTCGTCTAAACCTTTTGGTAGCCCTTTACGCAGGGTGTGGATGATGCGTTCC
>NZ_KV819535.1:543-12133 GCF_001815175.1 Corynebacterium sp. HMSC034H07 | reverse complement strand
GCAAATCCACACGAAATGTCCCTTAAGCCAATACTTTTATCCATCTAGCTCGGAAAACCGATATGGGGTTCCGGGCTAGAAGTTCCGGGCTAGAAGTCGTTTTAGAGGGGACGAACCATGTTGTGTTCCTTATTAGTCAACGACTGGAACAGAGCGAAAACGACTAAACCCACCGCGGTGAAGCGGTGGGTTTAGCTATGCGGAGCAGTTTCGCAAATGATTTAAGCTAGATTCGCAAAACCGTCCCTAAATTTTGTCGGACTAACAGGATTTGAACCTGCGACCCCTACACCCCCAGTGTAGTGCGCTACCAAACTGCGCCATAGTCCGCCGCCGCACCATTAGGTGCAACTGCTACAGATTACACTAGCGGTATTCGCTTCGACAAATCCCAGTTCAACCTTTGTTTTAGCGGCAGCTAAAACTCTCCGGCGGAATAGACCCACTGCCCGTTTTGGCGGTGGAAAGAGGAGCGCTCTCGCTGCGAGCCCTTCGCGGCCCCCTTGTAAAAGGCTTCGAATTCAACGATGCCGGTCTGGTCCAAGGGGCCGCCGGCGACGGTGTCGATAATGTCGAGGCGGTAGAAGCGGATCCCAGTATCCGCTAGATCGAGGCGCTCGGGGCGGGTTTCGGGGTCCCAGGTACGCAGCAAATAATCCTCGTCGCCGGCGACGAAAGCGCTGAAACGCGAGCGCATCAGGGTCTCCGCTGAGGGGGCGGGTGTGCCGGCATGGTAGCGCGAGCAGCACTCGCCGAAGCTTAGGCCGGTACCGCAGGGACAGCGGGCGGCAGGGTCAAGTGGGTTAAGAACAACCATGGGCGGCTTATTCTGCAGTGGTTGCCACGGTGGTGGCGATGTCCACAGCGAGGAGGGAATCGATGGTGGTGGAAGCGGCGGCGTCGGCAAGCGCGCGTTGTTGATCGGCGCTCAGAAAGCCAGGAAGCGTCACCGTACGTGTGAAACGAGATTCGGATTCTTGGTTAACCCTGACAGATACCGCTTCGAGCACCTTCGCGTCGATTTTCTGCGCCTTGCCTGCTTCTTTGATGGCCTGAGTGCTTGCCGTAGCCACTGCAGACATAAGAAGGCCTTCCGCGGTGAAACCTTGGCCTTTGCCGCCGTTCTTTTTCGTGCGGTCAGCGCTCACCGATCGGTCATTGTGGTGCACGACGACGCCCATCCTGGTTCCAACTGCCGGAATTGCAAGCGCGGAGTCCTCAGCAACTGGGGTGGGAATGTTCTCCGGAACAATAAACTGCTCCGCCCAAGCCCCGATGAGGTCGGCGGCACGGGCTGCCGCGCCCTGCTTAGTCACCAGGTGATCGGCCTTATCCAAGGCGACGAGGGACTTGGGATAGCGCGTGGTCCGGAAAATATTTTGTGCGTTATCAATGCCCACCGTTTGATCAATGGGGGAATGCAGCACCATGAGGGGCTTGCGCAGGCGCGGAAGATAGTCCTCCGGGTTGGTCTCAGCAAGGTCTTCGAGGAAGAGGCGCGAAATGATCAGCGCCCGGCCGCCAAGGGTGACCTCGACTTCACCGTTGGCGTCGACCTCGCCGATCTTGTCGGCGTAGTGCAGCACGGAGTGTGCAGGATCGAAGGGGGCGCCGATGGTGGCCACGGCCTTGAGGGAGCGAATGTTGTTGGCCGCGGCCAGAGCGGCAGCCCCGCCCAGTGAATGGCCCATGAGTAGCTGTGGTGCGGAATAGTTGTGTGCTAGCCAGTCGGCAGCAGCCTGGATATCGGCAACATTCTGGCTAAAGCAGGTGTCCGCGAAATTTCCTTCGGATTGGCCTAGGCCAGGAAAATCAAAGCGTAGGGTAGCGATGTCAAAGTTAGTCAGCTGCTTGCTCACACGAGCGGCGCCGGGGGTATGGCGCGAACCGGCAAAGCAGTGCGCGAAGATGGCGAAGGCTTGCGGAGGGGAGTCAGGGAAGTCGATGGTTCCGGCCATCGCGGTACCGGTGCTGGAGGGGAGCGACACGTTCACGGATTGCATGTCCGTAAGGATATAAGGGCGAACGCACGCTTGCGAACCGGGGTTGACTAGAGTCGATAGAAGACCTGTATGACGCACAAGGATGGAGGAGTGCTCATGGGCGCATTCGATTGGTTCTGGAAGGCAATGGGCGCGCAGTCCGAGCGCAACAACAAGAAATCGAAGGCTGTCGTGACGGCAGCCGATTCAGCAGTGGGGGACATTGCGGCCCTGTCGGATGCTGACGTTGCCGCCACTGCGCGCGCTTGCGTGAAAGACGGGGTAATTGCAGATAAGTCTCGTTTCCTCGCGGCCCTGGCTGTGGCGAGTGAACGTAAGCTCGGTATGCGGCCCTTTAATGTCCAGTCCCAGGCCGTACTGCGTCTTCTTGAAGGTGACGTCATCCAAATGGCCACCGGTGAGGGAAAGACACTGGTGGGTGCCATGGCCGCGACGGGTTTCGCGCTCACCGGCAAGCGCGTGCACCTAGTGACGGTTAACAACTATCTAGCGGCGCGTGACGCCGAATGGATGCGCCCACTCGTGGAGTTCTTTGGACTCACGGTGGCCTCCGTAACGGAGAAAATGGGGCCGGAAGAGCGGCGCGGGGCTTACCTTTCCGACATCATTTATGCGCCGGTTAATGAGCTCGGTTTCGATGTGCTGCGAGATAACCAGATCACCTCCCGGGAGCAGACGGTGCAGGCGCGCGCGGACGTGGCGTTGGTGGATGAGGCCGACTCGGTGCTTGTCGACGAAGCCCTCGTCCCCCTCGTCCTCGCCGGAAATCGGCCCGGCGAGGAGTCCACGGGCCACATCACCAACGTGGTCTCGCGCTTGCGCGAGGAGCAGGACTATGTCATCGCGGAGGACGGCCGCACGGTGGCGCTCACCGATGATGGTGCGGCTCGAGTAGAGCGGGAGTTGGGCATTGACTCGCTGTATTCGGAGGAGAATATCGGCTCCGTATTGGTGAAGGTCAACCTGGCGCTACACGCGAAGGCGCTGCTCATCCGTGACATTCACTACATCATCACGGACGGAAAGCTGCAGCTTATCGACGCCTCCCGCGGCCGCGTGGCCGAGCTACAACGCTGGCCGGACGGGCTCCAGGCGGCGGTGGAGGCCAAGGAAGGCCTGGAGGTATCAGAAGGTGGGCGCATCCTCGACACCATTACGCTGCAGGAGCTCATGCGTCGCTACCCCTTGGTCTGTGGCATGACGGGCACCGCGGTGGAGGCCACCGACCAGTTGCGACAGTTTTATGACTTGCACGTCTCGGTCATCGACCGCAACAAGGAACTGCAGCGCTTCGACGAAGCTGACCGCATCTACGCGTCTGTGGATGAAAAATCGCGCGCCATCGTCAACGAGATCGTTGCGATCAACAGCACGGGTCAGCCGGTCCTCGTGGGTACCCACGATGTCGCGGAATCCGAGGACCTCGCTGCAGCTTTGCGCGAACGTGGCATTACTGTCAACGTCCTCAACGCTAAGAACGACGAGGACGAAGCACGCATCGTCGCGGAGGCAGGCGACGTGGGGCGCGTGACGGTCTCCACGCAGATGGCGGGCCGCGGCACCGATATCAAGCTGGGCGGCGCGGACGAAGCTGACCGCGACGCGGTCGTCGAGAAGGGCGGTTTGGCAGTACTTGGCACCTCCCGGCACCGTTCCTCGCGGTTGGACAACCAGCTGCGCGGCCGTGCGGGCCGACAGGGAGATCCGGGCATGTCGCTCTTCTTCGTCTCCTTGGAGGACGACGTAGTTCAGCAGGGTGGGGAAGATGAGTCCCTTTCGGCGCGTCCAGACGCCGATGGCCTCATTGAATCCAAGCGTGTTCGGGACTTCATCGCACATTGTCAGCGGGTGACGGAAGGCCAGTTGCTGGAGATTCACGCGCAGACGTGGAAGTACAACCAGCTGCTGGCGGATCAGCGCATCATTATCGATGAGCGCCGTGCCAAGTTGCTCGATACAGACCAGGCCTGGCAGGAGCTCGCTGAGCGAGCGCCCGATCGCGCCGCCGAGCTAAGCGACGTCCCCGTGGATGCCCGTGAGCGCGCCGCCCGCGAGATCATGCTCTACCACCTCGACTTGGCGTGGGCCGACCACTTGGAGCTGATGGATGACGTGCGTGAATCCATTCACTTGCGTGCCATTGCCCGTGAGACCCCCATCGATGAATACCACCGCATCGCGGTACGCGAATTCAAGGATTTGGCGCAGCGCGCGGTTGATGACGCCGTCGATACTTTTAAGACCGTGCTTATTGATGCCGATGGTGCGCACCTAGAGGATCATGGACTGTCCCGCCCGAGTGCCACCTGGACTTATATGGTTTCCGATAATCCATTGTCTGGCGGCGGAAATTCCGTGCTCAAAGGCATAGGAAACATTTTCCGTTAATGTATTTGTGGAGAGGCGACTCGCGCGCGCAGCGGAGTCGCTAATATGGAATGAGTCAACATCGATCCGACCCTTCGGAGGTAAAAATGAGCGAGAATACCGGAACGCCGGAACCGCAGGCAGAGACTACTTCTGTCTTCCGCGCTGATCTTCTTAAGGAGATGGAAAACGGCACCGCGGCGGGCTCCGACGCCTCCGTTGCTGGTGCTGAGAACCTGGCTGAAGGCCAGGCCCTGCTCGTCGTGAAGCGCGGCCCGAATGCTGGCGCGCGCTTCTTGCTTGATCAGCCGACCACCACCGCCGGCCGCCACCCGGAAGCGGACATCTTCCTCGATGACGTCACCGTCTCCCGCCGCCACGCAGAATTCCGCGCCAAGGATGGCCAGTTCGAGGTCGTGGACGTCGGATCGCTCAATGGCACCTACGTCAATCGCGAGCCGCGCAATGCGCAGGTACTGGAAGTAGGCGACGAAATCCAGATTGGTAAGTTCCGCCTCGTCTTCATCGCCCCTAAATAGGGCAGTACCCGTCAGCAAGGACGAAGCGGGGGTACGAGGGGAGCAGCCGGTCTTGCTTCCTCACTGTGCCTGCCCTTTGTCAAAGTGAATCCGCGTAGAAAGCAGTAGTAGTCCCATCGTGAGCGCTCAGAAGTCCACCGCAGCTGCAGCAACAGCATCTTCGGCGGCCAAGAAGACCAAGCAAAAGCCCATGTCTATTGGCGTAACGCTGAAGCACGTGCAGAAGCAGTTCCCGGACGTGACGGTGTCGAAGATTCGCTTTTTGGAATCTGAGGGTCTGATTACTCCGGAACGCACCGCGAAGGGCTACCGCCGCTACTACCAGAAGGATCTTGACCGTCTGCGCTACATTCTGACCGCGCAGCGCGATCACTACACGCCGCTCAAGGTTATTCGTGAGCAGCTGGAGGCGATGGATTCGGGGCAAGTAACCGCCATTGTCTCCTCCCAGGCTGAGGCACTGATCAGTGCCGAGCAGCTGCGAGCACCAGTGGTGACCAGGCTTACCGACGCCGACGTGGCCGACCAAGCCGGGACCACGCAAGAAAACATTGCGGAGCTGGTCTCGGTGGGGCTCATTAAGCCGGATCCGGCGGGATTCTTTGACACGGATGACGTGTCTATTGTGTCGGCGGCTGTCGCCTTAGAGTCCTTCGGCTTTGAGGCACGGCAATTGAAGTCGCTGCGCAATGCCGCCCGCCGGCAGGCAGACATGATTTCACAGGTGGCTTCACCGGTGGCGCATTCGAAGTCTGATACGGCCCCGCAGCAGGCCGAAGAGCTCTCGCAGCAGATGGCGGCGCTTGTTCTGTCCCTTCATGGAACGCTGGTCAAGACTGAGCTGCGGGACGAGTTCCGCCCGTAGCGGAATAGAGGGCTGCTCTGTCAATCGCCACGCGTGAGGAAAGTGTGGAAAAGTGGGTGCCATGACTGCAGAAGTATTGAAATTTTTAGGAATCCACCCCGTCGGCCCCGAGAATAACTTGTGCGCCCTCTTTTACTGGGAAGAGGCAGACCGGCACGTACCTGTGTGGGTCTCGCCTATTGATGGAGCCCGCGTTCTCCAGGTGCTGGAGCGCCATTACAACGCGCGGCCTAGTACCTATGAACTCCTGATTGCCTTCGCCGACCAGCTTGATGGGATCGAGCATATTTGTGTCTCCGAGTACCACAAGGGCGCTTTCATGGTCGACGTGGTCGACGGAACAGGTGAGGAGCACGACGCCCGCATCTGTGACGCCCTCGTCCTAGCAGATCACTACGGGGTGCCCATCCGGTTTGAGAAGGAGGTGCTCGAGGAGGTCGCTGTTTACATTAGCGATGAAGACCTTAAGGAGTACTACGGTCTCGAGCGCGAGGCTAAGTCCCCAGAGACCTTCCCGGAGAAGAGGTCGCGCGATTTTCAAGAGATGGCGGCCCGGCAGAAAGCCCAGGAAGACGATGACTTTGAGCAGCTGATGCGTGATTCCGGCATTTTCGAAGAAGATTTGCTTGGGGGCGACTCGCCGGACGATGAAGACTAAGGCCCGCGCATCCAGCTGAGCTTCGTACGTAGAAGGGTAGCGGTCGGCTCGGCATACTTGCCAGCACAACAGACTAAACACAGCGGCACCGTTTCTGGGTGCCGCTTTTCTTGTCATCAGCGATTTTTTTAATGACACGCGTGTGACTAATGATGACAAAGTGACCAAAGAAGTCTAAAGTTCTACTAGAGGTTCACGAAGGGCGACCCTTGACGTGGTCGCTGACGTGGCCTTTAATAGAAAAATAGAACTCCCCTCAAACATCACTGGAGTAATTACGTGAGCAGTAAAAACAACCGCACCGAGTCCCGCGCCCTGCCGCTCGATGACGCCGCAACGAACGGCTACGTCCAGGAATCCCTCTTCGACGTCGGACCGGACGAGGAGTTGGGCTACCGCGTTCCCATCGCGTGTCAGGTAGCCGGCATTACCTACCGTCAGCTGGATTACTGGGCACGCACCGACCTGGTCAAGCCCTCTATCCGCACCGCGCGTGGTTCTGGCTCCCAGCGTCTGTACTCTTTTAAGGACGTATTGGTGCTCAAGATTGTCAAGCGCCTGCTGGACACCGGTATTTCCCTGCAGAACATCCGCCTCGCCGTGGAATCCCTGCGGGATCGCGGCGTTAATGACTTGGCGGAGCTCACGCTTGTCTCCGACGGCACCACGGTCTATGAGTGCCGGTCCAACGATGAAGTCATCGACCTCCTCGCCGGAGGCCAAGGCGTATTCGGTATCGCCGTACCTGGCATCCTTAAGGAGCTCTCCGGTACCATCACGTCCTTCCCGGCCGAGCGCGTCGTGGAGGAAGAAGAAACTGACGTCGTTATTGGCCTCGACGAGCTCGCTGCTCGCCGCAAGCGTAAGAGCTCTTAAACTCGAGCCACTCGCCGCCGCGTCTTTCCTGCACTGCTGCTCACGTCAGTGTCCTGGGGAAAGATGCGGCGGCTTTCTGCGCTTTGGGAGTGCACCCCGCGGACTCGCTTTGCACGAGAGCCCGCGTCTAGCGTGCGCCGACTGCGGCCGAGATGGCCGTTGCATTGTCTTGGGCATCGGATGGATCTGCGACCGTGCTGTAGGAATCAGCCAGCTTTTCGAGTTCAGCATCCTTCTCGCCGTTACCCACGTGCACCACGCTCAAGCTCACTCCTTCGCCGCGGGCATTCTTTACGGCCTCGGCGAAGGCAGCATCATCCATATCTTGCTGCGTGCCGGTGGTTACGAGCACAACGCGTGTGTCCTTGCCGCTTTCAGCCACCTGGTCGGTTGCGTTATCCAGTGCGGCTACCACAGCACTGCGGGTTTGCGGAACGCCACCCGTGCCAAACATACCTACGGCATAGGCAACGTTATCGGTATCCCCATACGACACGTTTTGGCGGTAACCCACGGTTGCCGAGGCGGAAAGAGGGGAGGAGTAGTTCCAGAGGCCCACCTGGCTTCCCTCCGCGCCGGCCGCCGACGCCGCCTCAGCCACACCCTGGCTTACCGCATCGAAATAGGGCGTGAGGTTCTCGGACGTATCGAGGAGGAACAACGTATTCGGCGCAACCTTTGCCTCTGCGGCCTTTTCCTCCGAGCTGGGGGCGGCCGACGTCGATTCGGTGTCCTTCGCCGTTTCCGACGACGCAGGCGCGGCCGACGTTGTCGCCTCTGCAGTAGAGGTCTCCTCCGTCTTAGCTGTAGTTGATTCTGCCGCCACCGTTTCACCGGAATCGGAATCGTTTCCGCGGAAGAGGAGGAACCCTCCGATAACCAGCGCCAGCACCGCTAAAACGGCCACGATGATGACCCACGGTGCAAATGCGTAGTTATTCTTTCCATCCGAGTGCCGGGCCATCTCTTTCCTTCCGCGCTGGTTTCGCGGGGCGGCACAGCGCGCCCCGTCGGGTCACATCAATGGTTCCTCATTGTAGCGGGCAGTGCGGCGCGAATTTGGGAGACAAGCCGCGCGCGCAGGGGCTCGGCGGCGTCGGCAAGCGCGCGTTGGCGACGCACGTACTCGGACTTTCCTTCCGCCGTTTCGATGGGAACGACCCCAAAGCCCCACTCGCGGCAATCGTAGGGTGACGCTTCCATATCAAGTGTGCGTGCTGCCACGGCTAGCCGGAAGGTGTCGAGGAACAACTCACCCGGTACCAATGGCCCCAATTTCCACGCCCATTTATACAAATCCATAGTCGCATGGACGCAGCCAGCCTGGTCGTTCTCCGGTTGCCCCTCGCGAGTCAGCACCGTGAGGTTGAGCGGGCGCGCGGGCTCAGTGAAGAAGCGGAAGGCATCGTAATGCGTGCACTTGATGCGGTGCCTATCGACGACCTCATTCGTCCCCTCCGCCCCTAACCGCAGCGGCAAGTCATGGCGAGGAGAATCGGTGTGGTAGACCATGGCCCATTCGTGCAGGCCAAAGCAATCGAATTGGGTGGGGTTATGCGTGGTCTTTTCTAGCAGATTCAGGATGTAGCGAACGGTGTTACCGCGGCGTGCGAGGAAGGCCTCAGTGTCCACCGTGACGCCCTCATCAGTGCGGTGGTAGTAGTTCCACTGAGCATGTGGGACCTCGCCGGCCAGAGTCACACCGACGCCTGGGTGCCAACGCCGCAGGTGTGACGGGCGGACGGGGTAGTACTCGAAAAGGAAGTCGTAGACAGGGTGATACGAGCCCGGGTGGCGGTAGCGGGTGAGATACTCGTTGGCCGCCTCCTCGTGCATGGTCATCCGGGTTTGCCAGGTTTTAGGCTGGAGAATCATCTCTGACCTGCGTTGCCCCGTCGGCGGCGCTGGTTACGGCTACCCGATCGCCGCCGCGAAGGCTGCCGTTCGGACTGACTCTGTGGCTTCTTCTTTGATGGTTGCTGGTGTGGTGGGCCGAGCGGCTCGCCCTTGGGCTTGCGAGCTCCCGTCATCTGGGCAAGCTCGGGACTGCTGGCTGGGTTGGCGCGGTCACTGATGTCGAGGTCGGTGTGCGCAACCCCGGCCTTCGCGATGAGCTTTGCCACCTCATCGCGTTGCTCGTCGGTGACGAGCGTGACTACGGTGCCGGAGTCGCCTCCGCGTGCAGTACGGCCCGAGCGGTGCAGATAGGCCTTGTGTTCAGCTGGCGGATCGACGTGGACGACAAGGGAGACGTCGGCGATGTCGATACCGCGGGCAGCGATATCGGTGGCGACGAGTACCGGAACGCTGCCGTCTGCGAAGCCCTCGATGGCCTTGGTACGTGAGCCCTGGCCCTTATCGCCGTGCAAGGGCAGCGCGTTGATTCCGACGCGGCGCAGCTTTTTGGCCTGCCTGTCGACGCCATGCTTGGTTCGCATAAACATGATGGTCTTGCCCTTGCGTGCGCCGAGGCGAAGAACGACGTCATTGCGGGCCTCGCGGGTGCCGATGAAAATAAGGTGGTGTTCCATCGTATCGACGGCTGCCTCGACGGGGGCGGTGGAGTGGGTGACGGGATCGTGCATGAACTGGTTGACCAGCTTGTTGACTTCGCCGTCGAGGGTGGCGGAGAAGAGCAAACGTTGACCATCGACCGGCGTGAGATTGAGCAGCTTGCGTACCTGGGGGAGGAAGCCCATGTCCGCCATCTGGTCCGCCTCGTCGAGGGCGGTGATAGTGACGTGGTCGAAGAAGAGCTTGCCCTGGTCGATGAGGTCCTGGGCGCGTCCCGGTGTGGCAACGAGCAGGTCAACCGGGCGGGCAAGCGAGCGAATGTGGTTGTTGATGTTGACACCCCCGACGACTGCCAGTACCCGCAGTCCCAATGCTGCCGCGGGTTCTTCTAAGCGCTGCTGGATCTGGGTTGCCAGCTCGCGCGTCGGTGCTAGGACCAGCCCGCGCGGGTGGGCCGGACGCGACACCCCGGACTCCGCCAATCGGGCCAGCATAGGGAGACCAAACGTAAAGGTCTTTCCCGAGCCTGTGGGGCCGCGGCCGAGGACATCCTTGCCGGCGAGGGCGTCGGGAATAGCGGCTTCTTGGATAGGGAAGGGGGTCGTGATGCCCTGTTTGTCTAAGATACGAACAACATCGCGGGGGAGGCCGAGTTCGGCGAAAGTAGTCATCGGGTAAAAAGTCTAGTGCTCCGGCCTGCCAGACCGAAAAGCATTACAGCTACCGGTGGGGATTAGGCCTCGCATCCTGCATTTTTAGGGTTTGTGTGACGTGGTTCTCTGTTAAATTGAGCGACATGACGAATCCATTCGACAACTCTCAATCTCAGTCTCCTCCCCGCGGGTTTGGCCAGAACCCGCACCACGTCCAACCTGGGCACAACCAAGCGCCTCCCGGTTTTAATGGGCAAGGCCAAGGGATGCCGCAACCGCCACAGAAGAAGCCCGGTTCGAAGAAAGTGTTGTGGATTGTTCTAGCAATAATCCTCGGTCTTATTCTGGTTACAGGGCTCGCTCTTGTGGCGGCGTTTTCTGCTTTTAAGGACTTTGCCGCTGGATTGGAAGATGGGCCAGGAGAGGTCGCTGCCTCTGATGCCGGCTATTGGGAGCGCACGATTGACGTCGATGATGTTGACGCTATCCGAGAGTCCGAGGTGCCGGCGTCTGTTCCTACACCTCTGGCTGAGCTGACGTCCGAGTGTTACGAAGATACGTCCTATTTCGGTGAGTCAGCAGATCAGGGCTACGACGCGCAGTGGGTCCCGACGATTTCCTGCCTCTATGGGGCCGATGGTGAGTTTGTGGCTCAGTACACCGAGAATCAGGAAGCCATTCGCGACGCGGAGCGCGTGGGGCTGCAGGAATCCGTTGTGGATTACACATCCGCTCGCGGTTCCCAGATCGCAATTTTCGGACAGGATGAGGAATTCGTCATGGTGGAAGTGCTCGAGGGTCGTAACGCGGTCATCGAGTACGTGATGGGTGGTTACGACCCGGACGAGGTGGTGACCAATTACGGCGACCTTGCCAGCTATCTGGTACAAGCGGGGATCCTCGACGAGACGCCGGGGCCACCGCCGGTCGACGCCTAGTTATACGCCTATGCTTGACGACGTCCCCGTCCCACACTCACCATGAATCGCCGCTGTGCCCAATGGCCGGCCGTCGTTGTGCGGGATCGCCGATATCCCCGTCAGCATGTCTTGTCTGACGGGTTCTTCTATCGGGAGCACCTTTGTCGCAGGTTACCGGCGCTTTTTGTGTTTGGT
>NZ_KV819535.1:0-443 GCF_001815175.1 Corynebacterium sp. HMSC034H07 | reverse complement strand
CAGGTTACCGGCGCTTTTTGTGTTTGGTGGCCGAGTGTTAGCTGCTGTCGGGTGGTGGGTCCGGTGGCTGGGCTGGCGCTGTGGCTGCTTTTTCGGCGTTGAGTCTGGCGACTGCTTCTTGGTATTCCGGCATCGCGGTAATCGGTGCACCCCACGGTGGGATGAAGCTAACCCCGGTATTGAGTCGGTACATGTAGCCACGCCCGGTGGGCCTTGAAGGGTCGTCGTCGTTGATGCCGTTGTGGTAGGCGCACAGGAAGGTGAGGTTTTTAATGTTGGTGTAGCCACCCGCCTGCCACGGCACTAAATGATGGACTTGGCAGTAGTCAGCTGGCTTATTACAGCCGGGTCTGGAGCAGGTGTGGAATTCCGCATGGAGGGTAAGGCGTTGGTTGAGGTTTGCTCCACGCGATAGCCGCCAGGTGTTGATGGGTCCTTCAACA
>NZ_KV819534.1:0-299 GCF_001815175.1 Corynebacterium sp. HMSC034H07 | reverse complement strand
GTGCTGTCGATGGGCAAACACGGCAACAAACCAATCCTGGAAGAGGCATGCCAGCGCCTGACCGCCAACGACGGCAGCCGACGGGCGGTGTCATATACCGCAGTCAAAAACATGATGGCCGCCATACGCAAAGAACACGCCACTCGGCCCCGCGGATTAGACCAGGCCCCGCGTAGCACCACAACCGCCCAGCCTGTAGCCGCTGACCGGGATACCACCGGCGCGTTTCTCGGCGGTGCAGACCAGTTCAGCATGGACAACCTCGCAAAGAAAGGAAACTAAACCCCTTGTCATCACCA
>NZ_KV819533.1:4635-4862 GCF_001815175.1 Corynebacterium sp. HMSC034H07 | reverse complement strand
GGTTAAAGATTCTTGGAAGATCTTCCTCTTGCATGAGTCGGCTGTGCATAAGAATCTGGGGACTTTTACGTGCAGCCTGGTGGGGAATCCGACGACAGGAAGATCAACGAGTCGACGGGTGATGTGGTCGCGCAGCTTGCCTGGCTGGCCGCAGTCCGGGCACGCGCCGATAACGGCTACTGGCGTGGTCTCAATGATGGTCAGCGGTCCGGCATCAGCGGCACCGG
>NZ_KV819533.1:0-4535 GCF_001815175.1 Corynebacterium sp. HMSC034H07 | reverse complement strand
GGTTTATCCACACGAAATGTCCCTTAAGCCTTTTTTGTTGATCTTTTTGGTTTAATGGGGCACCATGACTACTTCAGTTGCGCACCAAACCGATCGATCCCGCTTCGTCATCACCGTCGATGGCGAGGAAGCAGGCTTCGCTGAATACAGTGACTCCGCCACCACGCGCGAATTTACGCACACGGAAATTTTTGAGTCTTTTCAAGGCCAAGGCCTGTCCAAGCCTCTGATCAAGGCGGCGTTGGATGATGACTCGACGATAGCCCGCCAAGTCATCCCAACGTGCAGCGCCGTGGCGCGGTTTATTGAGAAGAACCCTGAATACCAGCGTCTGACTAACCGTGAGGGCAACCTCTAAATACGGAGTCGGCTGCCCTTAGATGTAGAAGTCTGGGTCCACCAGCTTGATGCGCTCATCCTTCTTGCGAGGACGGTTCTTAGCGGGAATACCCGTAGCGGTGTGATGAGGGGGTACATCCTTCGTCACCACCGCATTGGCGCCCACTGCGGAGCCCTCACCGATAGTGATGGGGCCCAGCACCTTGGCGCCGGCGCCGATGGTCACGTTGTCCCCGATCGTTGGGTGGCGCTTTGTCTGCGTGAGAACCTGGCCGCCGAGCGTGACACCGTGGTAAAGCATAACGCCATCGCCGATCTCGGCAGTCTCACCAATGACGATTCCCATTCCGTGGTCAATGAAGAAGCGCCGACCAATTGTGGCGCCGGGGTGGATCTCAATTCCGGTGAAGAAGCGGTTCACCTGGGCCAAGATGCGTGCCGGCCCGCGCCAGCCACGCTTCCACATGCGGTGGGCAATGCGGTGCGCCCAAATAGCGTGGAGGCCGGAGTAGACCACGGCGTTCTCGACGTCGCCGCGCGCGGCCGGATCATGCTCGCGCGCGTTGGCGAGGTCTTCACGAATCATCTTCAAGATGTGCATGCAAACCATCCTATCTAGAAAGAAAAAGCGCCCCCTAGCACAGAGGGCGCTTTTATTCGGGGTGCTCACCGCAGTGCGCTTTGCGACGCCCCGCAGAAAGCCACGCTGGGAACTCTAAGCCTCGCGGATGTCCTCGAAGAGGATGGTGGAGACATAGCGCTCACCAAAGTCCGGGGCGACAACCACGATGGTCTTGCCCTTGAACTCCTCGCGTGCAGCCAGCTTGAGAGCTGCGGAGACGTTGGCACCGGAGGAAATGCCGACGAGCAGGCCCTCCTCGGTGGCCAGCTTGCGGGCAGTGGAGACAGATTCCTCGGTGGTGGCGGTGAGAACCTCGTTGAGGATCTCGCGGTCCAGAACCTCCGGGACGAAGTTAGCGCCGATGCCCTGGATCTTGTGCGGGCCTGCCTTGCCCTCGGACAGGACGGGGGAGTCGGAGGGCTCTACAGCTACCAAGTAGGTATCCGGGTTCTGGGAGCGCAGGTAGCGACCAACGCCGGTGACGGTGCCGCCGGTGCCGACGCCGGCTACGAAAGCATCAACCTTGCCCTCGGCGTCCTCCCAGATCTCGGGGCCGGTGGTTGCCTCGTGGATCTTCGGGTTTGCTTCATTAGCGAACTGGGAAGCCAGGATCGCGTTGGGGGTTTCGGCAATAATTTCGTTGGCCTTCTCTACGGCACCCTTCATTCCGGCAGCGCCCGGGGTCAACACGATCTCAGCGCCATAAGCGCGCAGCAGCACCTTGCGCTCGTTAGACATGGTCTCCGGCATGGTCAGGATGACCTTGTAACCCTGGGCTGCGCCGACAAGCGCCAAGCCAATACCGGTGTTGCCGGAGGTGGCTTCAACGATGGTGCCGCCCGGCTTCAGCTCGCCGGCTTCTACGGCGGTGTCGACAATCGCCTTGGCGATGCGGTCCTTGACGGAATTTGCGGGGTTGAAGGACTCAACCTTCACGAGCACCTCGGCGCCGAGGCCCTCGGTCAAACGGTTGAGGCGGACCAGCGGGGTTCCGCCGATGGTTTCTAGAATGTTGTCGTATACAGCCACGATGTGGACTCCTTGTAAATAACTTCCGATGTACAGCAGACACCTTACACCCCGCTACTAGACAAAGTAGTATATAAATTCTGAACAGAGCATTCGGGCATGGTATGTGGGATTTGGGGTGACGGAGTAGGGCGCGGTGCGATTTAGAATTACCCCCGTCGGACGGTTATACTTCGCAAATAGTGTTCACCTACCCCCGTTTCAGGCGGGGAATGTGGGTGCACCTGCTGGTTACCCCCGAGTAAGAGAGAGCCTCATGGAGCCGCACCGACTCAAGGATGATGACGAAGCCGTACGCGCAGCGCTATCGTCGCTGAAGACCGCAACGGGAATTCCCGTTACGATGTACGGAACCTTGCTGCCGGATAATCGTTTGCAGATTACCCACTGGGTAGGTCTGCGCACCCCGGCCTTGCAGAACTTGGTGATTGACGCGAATGTGGGCGTCGGCGGGCGCGTTGTCAGCACTCGCCGCGCTGTAGGTGTATCCGATTACACCCGCGCCACGACGATCAGCCACGAGAACGACCGCTACATCCAGGATGAGGGACTGCACTCCATCGTGGCGGTGCCGGTGACTGTGCAGCGTGAGATCCGCGGCGTTCTTTATGTTGGTGTTCATTCGCCGGTCCGCTTGGGTGACAAGGTCATCGAGGAGGTCACCATGACCGCCCGCTGCCTCGAGCAGGATTTAGCGGTTAATTCCGCACTGCGCCGCGCCGATGGGGGCAAGGGCGGCGCCGCTCGCGGGCACGTGATGAACGGCGCCGAATGGGAGCAGGTGCGCTCGACGCACTCCAAGCTGCGGATGCTGGCTAACCGCGTCAACGATGAGGACCTCCGCAAGGAATTGGAAGCCCTCTGCGACCAGATGGTCTCCCCGGTGCGCGTGAAGCAGACCACCAAGTTGTCTGCGCGCGAGCTCGATGTTTTGTCTTGCGTGGCGTTGGGGCACACCAACGTTGAGGCGGCAGAGGAAATGGGCATCGGAGCCGAAACGGTGAAGTCTTATCTGCGTTCTGTCATGCGCAAACTGGGTGCCCACACCCGCTATGAAGCGGTCAATGCAGCCCGTCGTATCGGCGCGCTGCCCTGATTGTAGGTAAGTTGGGTGGGCGTGAAAGACCAATTTATTGTCTCCGGTGGGGCGCGCCTGCAGGGCACCGTCAAGGTGGACGGTGCCAAAAACAGTGTGCTGAAGCTGATGGCTGCGGCACTGTTGGCGGAGGGCACGACCACGCTGACCAACTGTCCTGAAATTCTTGACGTTCCCCTGATGCGCAAGGTCCTCGAGGGCCTTGGCTGCTCAGTGGAGATCGATGGCCACACAGTGCGCATCACCACTCCGGCCGAGCTGCACTCCAACGCGGACTTCGACGCCGTGCGGCAGTTCCGCGCGTCCGTGTGCGTGCTAGGTCCGCTGACGGCGCGGTGCGGTCACGCCAAGGTGGCTTTGCCGGGTGGAGATGCCATTGGCTCCCGCCCCTTGGACATGCACCAGTCCGGACTCGAAAAAATGGGTGCGAGCACGCGTATTGAGCACGGTGCCGTCGTAGCGGAGGTTGACCACCTGCACGGCGCAAGCATCAAGCTCGATTTCCCCTCTGTGGGCGCCACAGAGAATATTCTTACCGCTGCCGTGCTTGCCGACGGCGAAACTCAGCTCCACAACGCCGCCCGCGAACCGGAAATCGTCGATCTGTGCCTGATGCTTAAGGAAATGGGTGCTGACATCACTGGTGAAGGTACGTCCACCATCACGATTCGCGGTGTGGACAAGCTTCAGCCGACGGAACACGAGGTCATCGGTGACCGCATCGTGGCCGGGACGTGGGCCTATGCCGCAGTCATGACGCGCGGAGATATTACGGTGGGCGGCATCGCTCCCAAGCACCTGCACCTGCCTTTGGAAAAGCTCAAGTCGGCCGGTGCCGATATTGAGGACTATGTCAACGGCTTCCGCGTGCGTATGGATGGGCGCCCCACCGCCGTGGACTACCAAACGCTGCCTTACCCAGGCTTTCCAACGGATCTTCAGCCCATCGCTATTGGACTGTCCGCGGTTGCGGAAGGTACTTCCATCATTACGGAGAACGTGTTCGAGTCCCGTTTCCGATTCGTCGATGAGATGTTGCGCCTCGGCGCCGACGCTCAGGTGGATGGCCACCATGTTGTCATCCGCGGCCAGGAGCGGTTGTCTTCAACGCATGTCTGGAGCTCCGACATTCGCGCGGGCGCCGGTTTGGTGCTCTCTGCGCTCTGTGCAGATGAGACGACTACCGTCCACGATGTTTTCCACATCGATCGCGGATATCCCAACTTTGTAGAGAACCTGCAAACGCTGGGGGCGACCATCGAGCGCACTCAGGAGGAAGAGCTCTACTAGGCAGCAGTGCTTGGCGACGTCCCCATGTAACACACCGTTTCGGTGAACTACCTGGTGATTTGTTGTTTGTTGGGGGTGTGCGTATATTTATCGAGGTCGCCGCGAGGTAGCCGGGAGGTTAACTGGTGGTAGATGTTCGGGCAATGTTTGTTTGGCGGG
>NZ_KV819532.1:0-28873 GCF_001815175.1 Corynebacterium sp. HMSC034H07 | reverse complement strand
AATCAACGCACTCTAAAACCGGAAGGGCCCGTAAATCGTTGGCCACCAGCACTGTATTGATAGCGGGATGTCGTTTCCTTTTCGTGCTTTATAACTAGAATGAGGTCGGTATCAACTTTTGGCGGGATAGCGAAGGAGAACGCGATGAGGTTCCCGCAGACTTCGGCTTCTTTTACTCATTCTTATAACCCGGTCTTTCTGAAGGAACTGAAGGCTGTTCCCTACGGGAGAAAGAACGAGAACCCCTCTCCCTACAACCTTTGTCCGGTCTTTGAATCAGTAGAGCCTGTTCCGCAAGTGCGCGATATCCGTGGTGGGCTTGTGTTTTTCGGAGCGATGGTCTTGGCAGCGGGACTCATCTTCTTTGTGGGCTTGCTTCTTAACAGCTTCAAGGTTCTGGGTCTCTTGGCGTTTCTTCTTGGCGCGTCGCTCCTTTATTTTTTGTTTCTCATCGCTAAACATGCGCTGTTTGCTCTTCGCATTAATAGGGCCTGGAAGAATGGCTGGATCGATTTTTATCCGGTTCTCCTTGGCAGTCTTTTTCACGATGAGGAGAATGCCAGGCGTGGGAAGAAAGGGAATTTTTATGCCACGAAGGCGTTGGTCGTGGCGCCAAACGGCGAGTCCCGGATGCTCGAGGTGTCCGTGGAGGGGCTGAGGTTGGACCGAATGATTAGGGAAGGCGCTGTCATGGTGCGTGACCGCCAGGGTATTCGCCTTGATGCAATCCGCAATAATGGGTGGACATTCTGGGCCGTCGTTCGTGGTCGGCCGTTGGACGACGGAAGCGTGGAACATGGGCTGTCCGCTTCACAGGTGGCTGCGGGCTTGGATCGCGTTCGGCATGGTTGGCCATTGGATCGGCTTGATTCCTTGCCTGATGGCCCGTGAATTTTGACTATTGGCCATGGGTGTGGGCCATTTCACTCACCAGTCGGTGCATTGCCGGTTTCGGGCCGCTGACCTGTACACTGGTTCGGTACATACGGACGCGTCTACCGCAGAAAGTGCATGGATTTAATGTCTGAATCTAACTCCCGCGACCACGAGCGTGGCCGCGAAGGTTCCTCGGAAAGCAACCGGGGAAACAACCGCTCTGGTGGCCGGAAGTTTGAGAAGCGTGGCGGCGCATCGGGGCGTCGAGAAGAGCGTCGCGGCGATCGCCGCGATGACCGCCGTGGCGGTCGCGCTGGTGCTAAACCTCGTCGTGGGGATCGCCGCAACGATCGTCAGGGCCACGATCGTGATAAGCACAAGGCCTCGCATCCGCAGCGTTCGGGCTACCGTGAGGAGCGGATCAATCGCCGCATGACGGATCCGGATCTGCCATCTGATATTGATATCACTGACCTCGATCCTTCTGTGCTGCAGGACCTCTCCTCGCTATCGAAGGAAAACTCCGAAGCAGTGGCCAAGCATCTCATTATGGCGGCAACGTGGCTTGATGATGACCCGCAGCTGTCACTTCGCCACGCGCGCGCAGCAAAGGATCGTGCTGGACGCGTATCGGTTGCGCGTGAAATGAATGGAATCGCCGCCTACCGTGCTGGGGAGTGGAAGGAAGCTCTGGCGGAGTTGCGTGCTGCGCGCCGCATTTCCGGTGGCCCTGGATTGCTTGCCGTGATGGCGGATTGTGAACGCGGCCTTGGTCGCCCAGAGAAGGCCGTGGAATTGTGGCGCAGCGAAGAGGCGAAGGAGCTGGCACCGGAGGATGCCATCGAGTTGGCAATCGTGGCTGCAGGTGCACGCTTAGACATGGGTCAAGCAGATTCTGCTGTGGTCACGATTCAGCGCGCGCAGCCGAACAAGGACGCCACAGGCGTGTCTGCCTGCCGCCTTTCTTATGCTTACGCCAATGCCCTGCTGGAGGCCGGCCGTAAGGAGGAGGCACAGGAATGGTTCCAGCACGCGGTTGACATCGATGAAGGAGACTGGACCGACGCCGCGGAGCGTCTGACCGAATGTAAATAATGAGTATTCTCAAGACCCACGATTCGCTGCTGCTAGATCTTGACGGAACCGTGTGGGAGGGAGGACAGGCCCTCCAGTGCGTCGTTGACGTTATTAACTCCTGTGGTGTTCCCGCGGTGTACGTGACGAACAACGCTTCCCGCAGCCCCCAGACCGTGGCTGGCATGCTGGGAGAAATTGGACTTAAGACGGATGCCAACCGAGTTGTTACCTCCGCGCAAGCCGCAGTCAAGATTGCCCGTGAGGACTTCCCGGCAGGAACCAAGGTTCTCGTTATCGGCGCTGACTCATTCCGGACGCTGGCCCGTGAGGCAGGGTTCGAAGTAGTCGACAGCGCCGATGATAAGCCTGCGGCAGTGTTGCAAGGCATGGATAAGTCGGTCGGTTGGGAACAGCTTTCCGAGGGGGCATTTGCTATCAATCAAGGTGCGAAATACTACGCCTCCAATCTCGATACGTCGCTGCCGACGGAGCGAGGAATGGCCGTGGGCAATGGCTCGCTCGTCGCGGCCGTTGTTTCGACCACGGGCGTTGAACCTATTTCTGCAGGCAAACCGGAGCCTGCTATGTTTACGCAGGCGGCCAAGCTGGTGGGGTCGACCAAACCCCTGGCTGTCGGTGACCGTCTGGACACCGATATCGTCGGTGGTAATAACGCAGCGATGGATACGTTCCACGTGTTGACCGGTGTGTCTCGTGAGCTGGCGCTTATTGAAGCCATTCCGGAGGCACGTCCCAATTTCATCGGCGCGGGCTTCCACGAGCTCTCCCTCTCGGAAGCACAGGCACGGCCAGGAGCCCAGGGTGGATTCCGGGCTCGGTATGACGGTTATGACATTGTCCTCCAAGGAGGCGATGAGAAGTCGACTTCGGTCGAGGCGCTGCGCACGGTTTTGGAAGTAGCTTGGGCGGGCGCTGAGCCTCCTCGCTATATTCAGCCGCGGAGCGAGGCTGCTGAAAGGGTAGTATCCACATGGCGGTAAAGCCCCATGACCCGCGGGCGGTGCTTGCCCCAGAAAAGCTGGATGCGACCATCGCCGCGATTCTTAACGAGCCATCGGAATCTCTTGAGCAAGAGTTGACCCAGCTGGACCGGGCTCATGCCGTGCTGCGGGATGCGCTGCAAGACAACTAGTGCTTCACGCCGAGGAATCTAGGGGAAAGAGGACTTACTTATGCCACCGCAACGTCGCCGTCTCGACGCGGAGTTGGTACGCCGCAAGATCGCGCGCTCACGAGAGCACGCCGTTGAGATGATCAAGGCTGGCCGCGTGACGGTTGGTGGCTTTAAGGCCACCAAACCCGCCACGGTGGTGGAACCAGAGGCTTCCATCAAGGTCGAGGCCAGCGAGGGGGATGACTGGGCCTCGCGAGGTGCACACAAACTGCTCGGCGCTCTTGAAGCCTTTGACGTGGACTTAAAAGGCAAGCGCGTGTTGGATGCTGGGGCTTCGACCGGCGGCTTTACTGATGTCTGTTTGCGTCGCGGTGCGGCGGAAGTGTTATCGGTTGACGTGGGCTACGGGCAGCTGTTGTGGCGCCTGCAAAACGACGAGCGCGTTACCGTGCTAGACCGCACGAATATTCGTAATCTGACCCTAGAGCAGACCGGTGGGCCGTGCGATGCCATGGTGGGTGACTTATCTTTTATCTCCTTGAAATTGGTGCTTCCGGCCATCGTGGAGTGCATGGTCGATGGCGCGTGGCTACTGCCCATGGTCAAGCCACAGTTTGAAGTAGGTAAGGACCGTATTGGCGCCGGCGGCGTGGTGCGGTCACCCGAGCTTCGCGCGGAAGTAACCAAGGACGTGGCGGTCTTCGCTCAGGAGCTCGGCCTAAGCGTAAAAGGTGTGGCTGCCTCCCCGCTACCGGGACCGAGCGGTAACGTCGAGTATTTCCTCTGGCTGGTCAAGGACGGGATGTCCACCCCGGAGGATAGGCTGGACGTACTCATCGAAACGGCAATTAAGGAAGGACCTCAGTGAGCACTACCAGCGCCGCGGATGGCACCATGCGCCGTGAAATTCTTCTTGTCCCGCACGCCAGTCGCGAGGAAAACCTTGCCGCCACCCACCGGGCCGCGGAGCTGCTGCAGGAGGCAGGCATTAAGGTGCGCGTCTGTGCTGCGGATACTGTGCTTCCCGGGCTGCAGCACGTCCGGCATACACCAGCGGCAGCAGAGGGCTGCGAACTGGTGTTGGTGCTCGGAGGCGATGGCACGTTCTTGCGCGCTGCGGATATGGCCCGCGCCGTGGACGTTCCGGTGTTGGGCATCAACTTGGGGCACGTGGGCTTCCTCGCAGAATGGGAAGCGGAGTCCCTAGACCGTGCGCTCGTGCGCGTCATCGAGCAGTCCTATGACGTCGAAGACCGCCTGACCATCGACGTGAGCGTCTTCGATTCGGAAGGCGCGTTGCGTGAGCGCAGCTGGGCGCTGAATGAGGCGTCGATTGAAAACCTCAACAGGTCCGGAGTGCTTGATGCCATCCTCGAAGTGGATGGCCGTCCAGTATCCGCTTTTGGGTGCGACGGTGTACTTATTTCTACCCCTACGGGCTCCACGGCTTATGCCTTCTCCGCCGGCGGCCCTGTGCTGTGGCCTTCGCTCGATGCCATCCTGGTGGTGCCGAATAACGCGCACGCATTGTTTACCAAGCCGCTCGTGGTGTCTCCGGATTCACAGGTAGCGGTGGAATCGGCATCGGCAACGACTCCCGCCGTGGTGATCCTCGATGGTTTTCGGGAAATCTCCATGCCCCCAGGCTCACGCGTGGAAATCGTGCGCGGTGAACGGCCGGTGCGGTGGGTTCGCCTTGACCACCAGCCTTTCACTGACCGGCTTGTGTCCAAGCTGCGCCTTCCCGTGGAAGGCTGGCGCGGACCGCGGCATTAACCTGCTCTAGCGCGTAACCAGGAAGGAAGATAACTCTCCGTGCTCGTTGATATCAGCATTTCTGATCTCGGTGTAATTGAAAGCTCCACCGCGGAGCTTTCGCAGGGGCTCACCGTGCTCACTGGTGAAACCGGTGCTGGCAAGACCATGGTGGTGACCGGCTTGCGCCTGCTCGCGGGAGGGCGCGCTGATGCCTCGCGCGTGCGCGAAGGGGCCTCCAAAGCTGCCGTCGAAGGGCACTTTTCTTCTGATTCGAAGGCCGTGGCGGAACTAGTTGAGGAAGCCGGGGGTGAGCCCGATGAGAACGGCGAATACATCGCCTCCCGCACGGTGTCGGCGGCAGGACGCTCGCGGGCCTACCTGGGTGGGCGAGCGGTGCCGGCGGCGACGCTGGGGGAGTTCGCTTCCCATCTCATTACCGTCCACGGGCAAAATGATCAGCTGCGGCTGTTGTCTACTGATCAACAGCTGGCCGCCATCGACCGCTTTGACCCTGCAGTTGAATCGGTCCGCGAGGCGTATGCCCAGGCATTTAGCCGCTGGCGCGCGTTGGCCAAGGACTACCAGCGCCGTACAGAATCACGGCGTGAGATGGCACAGGAAGTCGACCGGCTCCAGTTCGCGATAACGGAGATTTCGGACCTTGACCCGGAACCGGGCGAGGACGCAGAGCTCGTGACCCTCATTAAGCGCCTGCAGGATGTTGATGCCCTGCGCGAGGGAGCAGCCACCGCGCTGAGCGCTCTCGACGGCGGGGAAGGTTTCGGTGATGAGGACACCGCCGTCAACCTCGTCGGCGCCGCTGAAACCGCGCTGGCTGGGGCCAGCGACGTCGAACTCGCGCGGCTCGGGGAGCGATTGAGCGAGGTCACCGCGCAATTGACCGATATTGCCGCTGAGCTCACCACGTATCTGGGAAATCTCCCCGCGGATCCCAACCTCCTCGAGGAATCCCTGCAGCGCCAACAGGAGCTCAAGCGCCTGACACGTAAGTATGCCGCAGACATCGATGGGGTGTTGGCCTGGCGTGACGCGGCAGAAGCGAAACTCGCGACGTTGGACACCTCTACCGAGGCCCTCGAAGCATTGAAGAAGGAGGTAATGGCGGCCGAAAAGACAATGGTGGCTAAGGCCGAGAAGCTCACTGCTGCGCGCACCAAGGCAGCGAAGAAGCTGGGCTCGCAGGTCACCGAGGAGATTCACGGCTTGGCCATGCCTCATTCCACACTGACGGTCGCCGTGCACAAGGCGAAGTACTCCAAGACGGGCGCGGATGAAGTGGAATTCCAACTCAACGGAAAGCCCTTGGCCTCGGCCGCCTCCGGCGGTGAGCTCTCCCGCGTCATGCTGGCGATGGAAGTGGTACTCGCCAGCGGCGACGGCACCACCTTGGTCTTCGACGAAGTGGACGCCGGCGTGGGTGGTCGCGCGGCGGTGGAGATTGGGCGTCGGTTAGCGCGCCTGTCCATCACCAACCAGGTCATTTGCGTGACCCACCTGCCCCAAGTGGCTGCCTATGCGGATTCGCACCTGCACGTGTCCAAGGAGAAATTCACCTCAGGCGTGGCGGATTTGAGCGCCGAGGAACGCGTCGAGGAACTCGCCCGCATGCTCGCTGGTCTTGATGACACCGCGACTGGCCGCGCGCATGCCCAGGAGCTCTTCGACCGGGCTCAAGCAGAAGTAGAGAGTTTCCGCGCGCCTTCCACACATTGAGCGCCTAACAGGGGAAACTGTCAGGCATGAGTCTGTTTTCCCGTAACACCGATCTGCCTGGAGAACACGGCGCGCTGCGTGATTGCACCCCGGGTGGCAAGGGCATGAAGAAGTTCAGCGCCGGTGACTTCGCAGTCATCAACGCCGCCAACATCTCCCGCCAAGAGGCCCAGACCCTCGTGGATATGAAACCAGCTGCTGTGATTAACGTGGCGGAGTTTTCTACCGGCTCCATTCCGAACTATGGCCCGCACATGCTTCTCGACGCCGACGTCACCCTTATCGAGGGCGTGGGCCAAGATTTCGTCAGCAACTTCAAGGACGGGAAGAAGGCGCGTCTTACCGAGGACGGGACGGTGTATGTGGGGGATACCCAGCTGTCTTCTGGAACGGTGGTTACCCGGGATCGCGCGGAGAAGAACTTCTCCTCCGCGCAACGCGAACTTATCGACCATATGGAAGCCTACTTTGGCAATTCCATCGAGTTCATCCACTCCGAAGGCCCGCTCCTCATCGATGGCCTTGGCGTTCCGGATGCTGGTTCCGTCATGGCGGGACGCAAGGTCCTCGTGGTGTCGCCCTCTGAGGAGCACCGCAAAAAGCTCACGCTGCTGCGCAACTTCATCCGCGAGTATGAACCCGTCATCATCGGTGTCGACTCTGCCGCAGATACGTTGGTTGAGCTGGGCTATCAGCCTAACTTCATCGTGGGAAATCCTTCGGAAGTGAGCTCTGAAACCCTGCGCAGTGGTGCCCAAGTTATTCTCCCAGCTGAGCCGGACGGCACTGCGGAAGGACTCGAGCGCATTCAGGATCTGGGAATCGGCGCGATGACATTCCCGGCTGCGACAGACTCAGCAACGGATCTTGCACTCCTGCTCGCGGACTACCACGAAGCGCAGATGATTGTGCAGGTTGGGGGCGCCCTCGATCTCGATGACATCTTTGCCAACGAGCCAACTGCCACGCCCGCAGCCCTGTTATGCCATATGAAGGCAGGTACGCGCCTCGTGGACGCGGACGCCGTCATCAACCTCTACGCCGCGCCGAATTCCGGCGCAATGGGATGGCTGTGGGCGCTGCTGGGCATCCTCGTGGCGCTGGCCGTGGTCATCCTCATCGTGGGCCTGGGTGGCGATGAATCATTCCTGCAGAACCTGATCGATACGTGGAACAACTTCGCGTTGAGCGTGCAGGGGTGGTTTAAATAATGGGTTCGCCTAAATCCCTGATTGTCACCGGCCTTGGCTTCGGTGCAGCCATTGGTGTTGCGTTGGGCACGTTGGTCATCGCACCGAACATGGACTCCACCCCGGGGCGCGGTGGGGAGTCCAACGACGAGGTCCGAGAAAAATACAGCAAGCTGGTGCTTGACCACAACATTGCGAAGGCCCAGCTGGATTCCGCTGATTCCGTGATGGGGGACCTCGGCCGTTACGTCGTCGACGGCACTCTAGTCCAGCGTCCGGTCATGGTACTCAGCATGCCCGACGCCAATGATGCCGATGTCACGGCTGTGAAGGATCTTCTCGGCTCCGCCGATTCCACCGACGCGGGAAGCATCAAGCTGACCGAAAAATTCCTGGCCCAGGAATCCGCAGACAAGCTGTTGTCCCTCGTCACCACCACGCTGCCGGCAGGGGCGAAGCTCGATAAGAAGAAGATCGATGCCGGTACTCATGCCGGCCAAGCGCTTGCTGCCGGGCTGATGATGGATGCTAAGACCACCCAACCGCTTGCCACCGTCGACGATCGGGCGACCTTGCTGCGTGCCTTGCGCGATGCCGGCTACATCGACTACAAGGATGGCACGATCCTGCCCGCTCAGGCGGTCGTAATCGTCGGCGGCGGCCTGACACCGGGAGAAGACGAAGACAGCGCTGGCAAGAAGTACGCTATCGACACCACCGTCAAGTTCCTGGAAGGTTTCGAGTCCGCGGACGCCGCCATGGTGTATGCCGGGCGTGTGCAGTCTGCAGGGGATGGCGGAGTGTTGGAAAAGCTCCGGGCGGCCAAGACTGGGATTAGCACCGTGGACTCCATCGACCACCCGGTCTCCCAGATGGCCAGCGTTTTGGCCGTCAAGGAGCAGCTCGATGGCGGCCGCGGCGTGTACGGTTCTGCAGCGAATGCCGAGGGCGCAGCACCGGCGCTGCCGAAGGATCTCTAAATGCCACACGAGTTTCGTACGGTGGGAAGCGAGCTGCTTGTCGACGCCCCCATCATCGCCGTCCGCCGTGATGACGTTGTGATGCCGGGAGATGTCGTGGCGCAGCGGGAGATCGTCGAGCACCTCGGTGCCGTGGCCGTTGTGGCTTTGGATGAGGACAACCGAGTCGCCATGGTGGAGCAGTACCGCCACAGTGTGAGCAAACGCCTGTGGGAGCTGCCAGCCGGTTTGCTCGACGTCAAAGGTGAAGATGAACTCAGTGGCGCACAACGCGAACTCCAAGAGGAGGCCGGACTGGCCGCCGAGGACTGGGGTGTGTTGACCGATCTGGTGACCTCCCCGGGCTTTTGTGAAGAAGCCGTACGGGTGTTCGTGGCGCGTGGGCTGCGGGACGTCGCCAAGTTCGAGGCCACAGGTGATGAAGAAGCCGACATGGGGTTTTCGTGGGTGCCGCTAGCGGAGGCCGTCGATCGTATCCTCGCCGGCGAGATTGTGAACTCTATTGCAGTGGCCGGAATTCTCGCCGCCTATGCCTGTGTGCGTGAAGGACGCACACCGCGGCCGGTTGATTCACCTTTCGAGTTGCGGCCGCAGTCGCTGGCTAGCCGGCGTACCGGACCGGATTTGAAGAAGCTGTGAGCAGCACGACTCCCGCTGCCGCCGCTGGGCAAGCGTGGCTGATGCACCTCATGGTGGAAAAGGTGCCTCGAAGAACACGGTGAGTAATTACCGGCGTGACATCAATCGCTACGTGTCGTGGCTAGCGGAATCTGGGATCACGGATTTGCGCCAGGTTTCTCGCGCGCACGTGGAGAACTACCTCATGTACCTGCGTGAATCCCTCGCCCAGTCCTCGGCCAGTCGAGCGCTGATCGTCGCGCGTGGGCTGCATAAATTTGCGCTCGCGGAGGGGATGATTGAAGAAGACGTCGCGGCGGAGGTTTCGCCGCCCAAGCGGGCCCAAGCGCTACCGGAGACCCTCAGCGTGGAGGACGTCGAGACTTTGCTCAACGCCATTCCCACTGATGAATCCGCAACCCCCATAGACATCCGCGATCGCGCTTTGCTGGAGGTTCTCTACGGCACGGGCGCGCGCATCTCCGAAGTGATCTCCTTGAGCGTGGATGACGTAACGGCTGAGGGGCCGACGACCGTGCGCGATATTCTGCTGCTGAGCGGCAAGGGCGATAAGCAACGCCTCGTTCCGTTGGGTTCGCACGCGGTAAGAGCGGTCGAGCATTACCTCGTGCGGGCACGGCCGGTCTTAGCAACTGGAGCCTCTCACGCGCTATTCCTCAACACCCGGGGCAAGGCCCTGTCACGGCAAAGCGCATGGGCCGCCATCAAGTCCGCTGCACAGCGCGCGCACTTGAGCGCCAACATCTCTCCGCACACCCTGCGTCACTCCTTTGCTACCCACCTGCTGGAGGGTGGTGCGGATGTGCGTACAGTTCAGGAACTGCTGGGTCATTCTTCCGTGACGACGACGCAGATTTACACGCACGTGACTGCGGATTCGCTTCGCGAGGTGTGGCGTACTGCTCATCCACGCGCCTAAAGGCGCCTAGACTCAGTTCGATTTACATCAATGAAAAGGATTTCTATGACTTCATCTGCTCGCGCTTCCCGGACCTTTCGCGGGGCTGCGATTGCTCTCGCGCTCACCGTATTTCCACTTGCCGGTGTTGCGGCCAACCCGGTGAGCGCGAAGGGCGGGATCCCCGGGCTCGGCGCGGCAGTTGCCCATGCTCAGGATGCCACCATCCCCGTGCCGGCTGGACAAACCACGACGGTTTCCCTGCCGGTGCCTGTCGACGTCTCCGTGGCTGCCGATGGGTGGAATGTGAGCGCCTCAGGTGGCACTGCTACGGTGACGGCCCCGCCAGCAGGTGGACAGATTACCGTTCCGGTGACCTATCAGGGCGTGACCATGACCATCGTGCTCGTTGCTGACGCCGATGTCACCGCCGAGGAACTCAACGACGCTGCCGAAAGTGTCGATCCGGGGCGCCTTGGTGGTGGCCAGCCGGGGCCGGGGGACGCAGAGAACCAGCAAGGTAACGAAGAACTGGGTGGAAACGGCGACGTCACAGACGATACAAGCGATGGCGGAGCGGTGACCGGTGCGGATAGTTCCAGCACCGGCCACGCGCAACCGCTCCGTACGGGCCGTGGCTGGGAAGGCGTGGATGATTCCCACACGTCCTATGTCAACCTAGAATCCACCATCGAAGGCCAGACCATTCACGCCAAGCTAGGTTTGAAACAAGCACTGGACCTTTACAACCGTTTCAAGCATCTTGAGGATGAAGGCGTCACGCTGCGTTATCTCAACGCGGAAGGGGAGTTTATCGAGGGCGTGAAACGCGACATTGATAAGGGCTCGCGCACCATGACCCTGACCTACCCAGAGGGCATGGAACCCGACAACCCCTTCATCATGCAGTTCATCAACGAGGACACCCAGTCGGCAGAGCTGGTGGTGACACTCACAGACCCAACCCGAGAGAACACCACCGACGTGCCTCCAGAGCAGCAGCTTGATAGCGACAGCGCCACGACAGCTAGCGAAGAGTCAGGCACTGATACAGGCCTTGGCGCCGGCGCGGTGATAGCGGGGATTGCGGCACTCGGCATCATCGCTTTGGTCGCTGGGTTCGCACTCCGTCGGTTCCGTTCGAACCGGAAGTAAAACCTCTCGTAGTCTAGCTTCCAGGCTTTATGCGGCGGCTTTTGCTGGCTATAATCGCGATGCGGGTGCTCAAGGGGGTACCCTATAATCACAAGGATGTAAGAGTGCGGCGCCGGTGAGTGCCGCAGGGCTAACGCGAAGATGGCCTAACTAGAGCCGTACAGGTCAAGGAAGCAGGTGTGACTGTGAGCGACGAGGGACTGTTTGAGGCCTCCGAAACACAGGTCGGGTTGACCGGCCGGCCACTGCGGGAGCTTCCGGAACCAGAGCCATTGGAAAAGCATGGCCCCGCCACGATTATCTCCATGTGCAACCAGAAAGGTGGAGTGGGGAAAACCACATCCACGATCAACATGGGAGCATGCTTGGCGGAGTTGGGGCGTAAAGTCCTCCTCGTTGACTTGGACCCGCAGGGCGCTCTGTCCGCCGGATTAGGGCTGACGCATGATCAGATTCAGGACACTATCTACGACGTCATGCTCGATAGTGAGGTCTCGGTGCATTCTGCCATCGTGCACACCGGCGTTGCGGGGCTCGACCTGGTTCCGGCCAACATTGATCTTTCCGCCGCAGAGATTCAGATGGTCAACGAGGTGGGCCGCGAGCACACCTTGGCCCGAGCGCTGCGCCCGGTACGCAAGGACTATGACTTCATCATCATTGACTGCCAGCCTTCCCTAGGCCTGCTCACGGTCAATGCGCTGGCCTGCTCGCAAGGCGTCATTATCCCGATGGAATGCGAGTTCTTCTCCCTGCGCGGCCTCGCGCTGTTGACCGACACCGTGGAGAAGGTTGCTGACCGCATCAATTTCGACCTGGAGATCATGGGCATTCTGGTCACCATGTTTGACCGTCGCACCCGCCACGCCCGCGAAGTCATGGACCGGGTAGTCGAGTACTTCGGGGACAAGGTCTTCGACACGGTGATTACGCGGACCGTGCGTTTCCCAGAGACCTCGGTAGCCGGTGAGCCGATTACCACTTGGGCACCGAGCTCGCAGGCTGCCAAGCAATACCGCGACCTAGCTAAAGAGGTCATTGAGCGGGCCAACGGCTAGCCGCCTATTATGACCCAACCGGAGATCACCGGCTTTCGCATCGCGCTGGGCAATTTTGAGGGTCCGTTCGATCTGCTGCTCCAGCTCATTCAAGCGAAGAAGCTAGATGTCACCGAGGTGGCGCTGTCTGAGGTTACCGATGAGTTCGTGGCCTATACCCGAGCGTTGGGGGAGACCGCGGACCTGGACGAGACGACGGAATTTCTGCTCATCGCCGCTACGCTGTTGGATCTGAAGGCGGCGCGTCTATTGCCGCGCGGCGAGGTCGATGACCTTGAGGACCTCGAACTGCTGGAGACCCGAGATCTGCTTTTCGCGCGGTTGCTGCAGTATAAGGCTTATAAGCAGGTCGCTGACCAGTTTGCGCAGTGGCAGCGCGGCGCCCAGCGCCGCTATCCACGTGCGGTGGCGATGGAGGAGCGCTTCAGCGAGCTTCTTCCACCTGTCAAACTTGGACACACCCCAGCCACGTTCGCGGAGCTCGCCGCCGGGGTATTCCGCCCCAAGCCTCCCGAGGAAGTCGCGACCGGTCACATCCACCAGGTCGCGGTCTCTGTGCCGGAACAGGCTGGAAAAATCCTCACCACTCTCAAGCTGTTAGGCACAGGGCAGTGGATGAGCTTTGATGCGTTAACGCGGGACTGCACCATTTCCATGGAAATCGTGGGCCGCTTCTTGGCGTTGCTGGAGCTGTACAAAGCCAAGGCTGTGGATGCGTCCCAACCCGAATCCTTAGGCCCGTTGGAATTGTCGTGGACAGGGCTCGACGTGGATCCGGCCGTTGTTGCGGCGGCGAACTGGGATTAAGGTACGCTACCGACTCATGGAGGACACGTCACCCGCAGTACACAGTGAGGCCCCAGTGCCGAGCGCACCGGCGGCTCTTCCGCTGATCCCGCAATTGCGCTCACGCCTCGAATCGATCCTTCTGGTCATCGATTCGCCCGCCAGCGCGGAAGAGCTGGCGCGCGTGGTAGATGCGGAGGTCTCCGTTGTCAGAGATACTTTGCGGGCAGTGGAGCGTGAGCTCACCGAGCGTGGTTCTGGCATCGACCTGCGTGAGACACCGGAAGGATGGCGTTTTTATACCCGCAAAGAAAATGCGGACGCCGTCGAGCAGTTCGTGCTTGATGGGACCCAAACCAAGCTTTCGCGCGCCGCACTCGAAACCCTCGCGGTCATCGCCTCCCGCCAGCCGGTCACCCGCGCCCAAGTCGCTGGTGTTCGCGGTGTCAACGTCGATGGCGTTGTCCGCACGCTGCTTCTGCGCGGGCTCATTCGAGAGATCGAAAGCCCCGAGCCGACAGTCGGCAACGCACACCAGTATGAAACCACTGAGCTTTTCCTGGAGCTTCTGGGAATCGATTCCCTCGAGCGTCTTCCAGACCTCGCGCCGCTGCTGCCAGACATCGAGCAGATCGATGAGGACTACTCATAAAGGCCCACCGTGCGGTAGGATTGCGGCCGGACAACGGCGTGATTCCGCGCGCCGCAAATTGAAGAACTATTGAGAGGACACATCCGTGACTCCACCCGCTCGCCGCGATGGCACACCGGACAAGAAAAAGCGAGACAGCGACATGATTGTCTCGAACGCTAAGCCGGCCCGCCATCAGCATGTAAAGAAGAAGGCCACCGCCGATTCCGTCGCCCGCGACTTGGGCGCGGACTGGCTGGTAGACGGTAAAGCTAAGAAGAATTCCCAGAACCAAGGCGAACGCCTCCAGAAGGTGCTGGCCAAGGCCGGCGTTGCCTCCCGCCGCCATGCAGAGATTCTCATCGATGAGGGCCGCGTTGAGGTCAACGGTCAGGTCATCATCACCCAAGGCACCCGAGTTAACCCCAACACGGACGTGATCCGCGTCGATGGCACACGCATCAACGTCAACGAAGAAACTCAGTACTTCGTACTCAACAAGCCCCGCGGCATGCAGTCCACTATGTCGGATGACATGGGTCGTCCGTGCGTGGGCGATGTCGTAGCGGATCGGGTCGTGGCAGGCCAGCGCCTGTTTCACGTCGGGCGCCTCGATGCGGATACCGAGGGCCTTCTTTTGCTCACCAACGACGGTGAGCTGGCCAATCGCCTCATGCATCCTAAGTACGAGGTCACCAAGACCTACCTGGCCACCGTTTTGGGTGAGGCCGATAAGAGGCTGGTTCGCCAGCTGCGCGAGGGCGTTGAACTAGAAGACGGCCCGGCGAAGGCGGATTATGTGCAGATCGTGGACAAGAACCAGGGCTATTCGCTGGTGCGTCTTGAGCTGCACGAAGGCCGCAAGCACATCGTGCGCCGCATGCTGAAGGAGGCCGGCTTTCCGGTCCAGCGACTCGTGCGCACCAAGCTTCACACCGTGCAGTTGGGTGATATGAAGCCCGGCTCCTTGCGCGCATTGAACTCCAACGAATTAACCAGCCTGTACAAGGCGGTGGGGATGTAATGATTTCAAACATGCCAAACCAGGGACTCGTTCTGGCCGTGGATGGCCCGTCGGGCACCGGAAAGTCCACGACCTGCCGCGCGTTGGCCAAGCGCCTCGACGCGAAGTATGTCGATACCGGCGCCATGTACCGCGTGGCTACCCTTGCCGTGCTGCGCGCGGGCGTGGACCCAGCGGATACCGACGCTGTCATTGCCGCAACCGCAAACCTGCCTCTGGAGGTTTCCGATGATCCGGATTCCACTCAGGTTATCTTTGCCGGCGAGGATGTCTCCCGGGTGATCCGCGAGGACGAGGTAACCCGCAACGTGTCGGCAGTATCTGCCATCCCGGAGGTACGCCAGAACCTCGTGGAGCTGCAGCGGAACCTTGCCGCGAAGGCACACCGTGCGATCGTGGAGGGGCGCGATATCGGCACCGTGGTGCTCGCTGATGCTCCCGCTAAGGCCTTCATGACGGCCAGTGCCGAGGTCCGCGCGCAGCGCCGCCACGATCAGAACCGTGCGGCGGGCATCGACTCGGATTTTGACACCGTGCTTGCCGACGTCGAGCGGCGCGACGCTGCGGACTCCTCCCGTGCCACCTCGCCGCTGCGCCCAGCCGAGGACGCCGTGCTCGTGGATACCTCTGAGATGACCCCAGACGAGGTCCTCGATGCCCTCATCGCCGTCGTCGAAGAATCGGCCGCAAAGGAGGCCTCACATGACTAATGGACCGCAGAACCCAAACGTGAACCCCGAACAGCAGCTGGAAGAATTCGAGACGGAATTTCATTACCCGGTAGGCAAGCTCGAGGAAGAGGTCGTGCGCGATCCGCATGGCGGGTGGGCGCAGAAGGATTTCGATTCTGAGGACTTCGACTATGAATTCGATAAGTCGGAATTCGACGACTCGGAGTTCGGCGAAGCCGATTTCGGCGAGGATGAAGATATCGCCGAAGGTGAGACCCCGCTCAGCGAAGAAGAGTGGGAGGCGCTATCTCACGCCTTTGGCGTGGGCGAGGAGCACACGGAGGAAAACCTCTGCACGGTCGCCGTGGTCGGCCGCCCAAACGTGGGCAAATCCTCCCTGGTGAACCGGTTCCTCGGACGCCGTGAAGCTGTGGTGGAGGACCACCCGGGTGTGACTCGTGATCGCGTCTCCTACGTGGCGGACTGGAACGGCCAGCGCTTCTTCGTTCAGGACACCGGTGGCTGGGATCCGAACGTCAAGGGCATCCACGCCGCCATCGCCCGCCAAGCAGAGCAGGCTATGGAGACCGCCGATGTCATCGTGTTCGTGGTGGACACCAAGGTGGGCATCACCGAGACCGATGCGGTCATGGCCCGAAAGCTGCAGCGCTCTGAGGTGCCCGTCATCCTCGTCTCCAACAAGTTCGATTCGGAAACCATGTACGCAGACATGGCTGAGTTCTACGCGCTGGGCTTGGGCGATCCGTGGCCCGTCTCAGCCCAGCATGGCCGGGGCGGCGCCGACGTTTTGGATGAGATCCTGCGTTTGTTCCCGGAGGAGCCGCGCCATTCTTCGATTACCTCCGGGCCTCGCCGCGTGGCGCTGGTGGGCAAGCCGAATGTGGGCAAGTCCTCGCTTCTGAATAAGCTGACGGCGGAGGAACGCTCCGTCGTGGACAATGCCGCCGGCACGACGGTCGACCCGGTTGACTCCTTGGTGCAGCTAGATCAGCGCCTGTGGAAATTCATTGATACCGCGGGCCTACGCAAGAAGGTCAAGAACGCGCAGGGCCATGAGTACTACGCTTCGCTGCGTACGCGCGGCGTGATTGATGCGGCCGAGGTATGCATCATGCTTATCGACGCCTCCCAGGAAGTCTCCGAGCAAGACCAGCGCGTCCTTAACATGATTTTGGAAGCCGGAAAGGCTCTGGTTATTGCGTTCAACAAATGGGACCTTGTGGACGAGGATCGCCGCTACTACTTGGATCGCGAGATCGATGAGAACCTGCGTCATTTGCCGTGGGTGACCCGCGTGAATATCTCTGCGGAGACCGGCCGCGCCCTGCAGAAGCTGGAGCCTGCCATGATTGAGGCTCTCGAGAGCTGGGACCAGCGCGTGTCTACTGGTCAGCTCAACAACTGGATGCGTGAGGCGATTGCCGCGAATCCGCCGCCGATGAACAACAACCGCCTCCCGCGCGTGCTCTTTGCCACGCAAGCTTCCACGCAGCCGCCGACGATCGTGCTGTTTACGACCGGCTTCCTGGATGCGGGTTATCGCCGTTACCTGGAGCGCAAGTTCCGCGAGCGCTTCGGCTTCCATGGCTCACCGGTGCGCATCGCGGTGCGCGTGCGCGAGCGCCGTCAGCGCCGCTAACACCCACCTGCGAGGTGGCCCCATGCGTGGTTAAATCCAGCCGTTGGCCTCGGCGTGCCGCGCGGCCTCAAAGCGGTTGCTTGCCTGCGTCTTCGTCATGATGGCGGACACGTGGTTGCGCACCGTACCGCCGCTGAGATGGAGGTGTGCTGCGATATCGGCGGACCCGAGACCGCGAACGAGTAGGCGGCACACCTCGATTTCCCGTTCACTTAGCGGGTTGTCGGGAGTGAAGAGTATGTCCTGAGCAAGCTGCGGATCGATGACACGCAGACCTGAGTGGACGCGGCGGATAGCATCGGCGAGTTCCTCCGGGGGAGTGTCTTTGACGAGGAAGCCATCGACGCCCGCGTTGAGGGCCCGTTTGACGTAACCGGGACGGCCAAACGTGGTGACGATGAGGCTACGGCAGTGAGTGGCGGCGATAGACTTTGCGGCGTCGATGCCGTTCATGCCGGGCATCTCAATGTCAAGTAAAGCAACGTCTACGTGATGCTCAGCCACGAGCGGGGCGACCTTAGCTCCGGTGGAACATTCGGCAACGACGTCGATGTCGGGTTCGGTACTCAGTAAAGCGGTGAGAGCGCCTCGGACCAGGGATTGGTCTTCGGCGATGAGTACGCGGATGTGTTCGCTCATAACTATCGCACCTGCTGAATCTGGCGGTGGCCGCCCAAGGCGAGGAGGACCGTGGTCAAACCTTCTGCACGCTGAGTAATGACCTCGCCACCGACAGCTTCGGCACGGTGACGAAGGCCAGCGAGGCCGGTGAGGCCGGCGGCCAGCGCATGCGTGGCATCCTCCGTGAAGCCGTTGCCGTTGTCCGTGACCTGGAGGGAATCTTCAGTGAGAATCACCCAGCACTGCGTGGCACCCGAATGACGTACAACGTTGGTGGTCAGCTCGCGCAGTGCCCACGAGAATAGATCTTCATGAACCCGTGGCCGAGTAAGTGTCTCAGGTAAGTAAGCCTCAATGCCGGCGGTTTCGAGGATGCGCCGCGCGGCCTGAATTTCGCCAGCAAAGGTGGGATTCTTCATCCGAGTAACGGTGGAGCGAACCTCAGCAAGCGATAACCGCGAAAGGGAGCTAATCTCCTCGAGCTCGGCAGCGGCCTTGGTAGGGTCGCGGTCGATGAGCCGGCGGGCCACTTCGGCCTTGAGATTGATAGCCGTCAGGGTATGGCCAAGAAGATCGTGGATATCGGAGGCAATGTCCTCTCGTTGCTGAGACAGATCTAGGTCGTGGCGTAAAGCTGTCTCGGTGTCTTCGCGCTGGGAGAGAGCACCGAGCGCCAAAATAAGGAGGGGCCACCCGAAGAGAATGATTGCGAGGTCAACGAAGCGCGGGCGATCGAACAACCAGACAGGGATACTAGCTAGGATTCCAGTGACCGTGATGATCACGGCTGCGATTTTGAGAGGCAAAGTGAAGGCTACCAAGGCCCCGAGGTAGGGCACGAAGACCACAATCCAGGCGCCGTGAGAAGGGACGGCGGCAAGCGCGATCAGCGCGAGAATAACCCACCGGATAGCTACTCGATGGTTATGGGACCACCCACGTGGATAGTCGTGCACCGTACCGAAAGAGACAAGGTAAGCAGCACAAAACACCGCGGTGATAATAACCGCCCAGGTTCGCTGGGCGGTGGAATAGCTGGGCTGGAGGAGGATCTGCAGCAGCACCGGTAGGAGAAAGATGAGCCAGACAGCGGCGAAAGCAGCGTCACGTGGTCTGAAGTTCCGCATCATGCTCGCTCCTTGTCGCGCTTGTGCAAAAGCAGGCATAGCCCGACGAACACCACCGTCCATACAGCGATATTAACGTATGCGTACCAGAGCGGGTCCTCAATGAAGAGGCGTTCGCCATTGATCATCTGGGAGCCTTCAGAAAGGGGCCAACGGGCAAGCGCTTGCGCGCCATACATTGGGGTGAAGCGACCTACCTCCAACAGCGATTCCTTCAGCGGCATGAATACGTTCCCGGCAAACGCAAGTATGACGATGGTCGAGGTCGCTACGGAGACGGTGTTTTCCGAGGGAATGAGCATAGCGCAGGCCATGCCGTAGAAGCCGAAGGGAATGGCGCAGACAACAGTTATGAGAAAAGCTAGCGTCCACTGGTCCGGCTGCATGGACGCCTTGGTCAGCCCACCGGTAATGAAGACAGCGGCAATGGGCAGGATGGCGCGAACCGCGATGTTGAGAAAGTTGGCAACGGCTAGCTGGGAAGACCGAAGGGGAGTCAACGCTAGTTGGCGGCCCCAACCCGCGCGATTCTCTGCGACCATAGATCCGGCTGCACCCACAGCGCCAGTGGCTCCTGCATAGAGCGCCATACCGATCATGACCAGTGCGGCGACATTCCCACCGTTGAATTCGATGTCGCCGTACTCTTGCATCGCGCCAAAGAGGATATAGAAAATGATTGGCAGGCCGATGCTGAAAAAGAGCGTGGGCAGGTCGCGGCGCAGACGTTTAAGGTCGTGGGCCGCGTAGTTGAGGGTTGTCCCGAGCGTGGGAGTTACGGCATTGTTGATGCTCATCGTGGGGTCTCCTTATGGGGTAGTCGTGTCGGGGGAAGCGTTAGAGAGCTCCATAAAGGAGTCTTCGAGGCTATGGCCGGAAATCGTGATGTCCCGGGCCGTGGTTTCGGTGAGTAAGTAGCGAGCAAGCGCATCAGAGTCTCGGGTCGTGATGGACAGGCCGGTGTCTGTGTGCTCTTGATACAGCACCCCTGGAAAAGACCCGGTCACGAGGTTGTCCGGAATCCCGTCGGGGAAGCTGGCACGGATGGTACGGGTGGCGTTTGCATTGCGGATCTCCTCGGTGGAGTCATCAGCTTGAATCTCGCCCCTGTTGAGCATGATGATGCGTTGGGCAAACGTATCTGCCTCTTCGAGATAGTGAGTGGTGAGAAGAATCGTTCGCCCAGCGTTAGCCTCCTCGTGCATGGCCTCCCAAAAATGACGGCGGGCGCCGGCGTCCATGCCTGCGGTTGGTTCGTCGAGAAGCAGCACTTCCGGATCTCCCAACAAGGCCAGCCCGAAGCGCAGACGTTGTTGCTCGCCGCCAGAGCACTTGCCCACGCGGCGCGAGAGGATAGAGCCCAAGTTGGCGCGCTCGATGATCTCCTGATAGGGGCGGTGGACGGGAAACGCGGCACCGAGAAGCTCAAGGGTTTCCTTCACGGTTATCTCCGGTAATAAGCCGCCAGATTGCATGACGGCACCGATACGCCCACTTTTAGAGGCATGAGATGGAGAGGCGCCAAGCACACTAATAAACCCTGAGGTTGGGGTGGTCAGCCCCAGGATGAGGTCAAGCAGCGTGGTCTTGCCGGCGCCATTGGTGCCTAAGAGGCCGACGATTTCACCTTGCTGAATGCTAAAAGAGACGTCGTGAAGCGCGCGCACAGGATTGCGGGAGGAGGCGTTGAAGGTCTTGCTTACAGCGGTGACGTCGATTGCTGGTGGGGTGGTACGTGTCGTGCTCATACCTTCACGCTATGGCGCGAAGGTTTTCACAGCGTAGACAGGGTGTCACGAATCCGGGATGACAGTTGTCATGGTTGACGGAGGTGGCTACTCACTTGAGCGCGCCAGCACGAAAGCATCAGTTCGGTACGGAATACGCAGGACCTGGCCGGGCTTAAAACCCATGTGCTCATAGAGGTACCAATTGAGGTTGTAGGTCATGCGCTCGTGGATTTTTTCCCCATTGCGAAGCCAATACGAGCGAGTATGCATTAGCTCATGCAGGTCCTCAGGGGCGAGCTCGTGTTCCCACGTAAGGCGCAGCTCCTCACGCAGTGTCCACGGCGCGGTAAAGGATGGGTAAAAGCCGGGACGGTGGACATCACCGGAGTGCATGATGCGGGAAAGACGCAGGATCCACGGGTCTGCATTGACGTCAAGGGTGTTCCATACCAAAAGGACCTTGCCACCCGGCCGAAGGATTCGGTCGAATTCTGCACATGCCTTGTCGACGTCGACCCAATGCCAGGTTTGCGCGCAGGTGAGGGCATCAAGGGAGGAGCTGGCGAGCGCTGTGTTCTCGGCGGTGGCGCGCCAGCACGGCACCCCGAGCCGGCGCAGGACACGCGTCATGTCGGGGGATGGATCGCTGGCATAGACGACGGAATTGGTCAGGGATTCAGTAAGTTTGCCGGTTCCTGCACCAACATCGAGAACTGTGTGCGCAGAAGCGATGAGCTGCGACACTTCGCGTGGGTAACCCGGGCGCACGTCATGGTAGGTCTCCGCGCCTTCGCTAAAAGCTTGCGCGGAATGCCTGCGTTGTTGGGCAGTGCCGAAGCTGGGCGCCTCCTTCCCCGAAGCCCGACGGTAGCTGGGGTAGTGCTCGGGCAGAGGGTGAGCGGGAGAGGCGCTGGAGGAAACAGATGGTTCGGAAGGCGAGGAGCACATGATGCTCTCAAATTTACCGTGGCGCTGCGGGTTCGTAGATGTCGGTGCGATGTTTTAAGGTGGACGAGGATTTATTGGCGCGCAGAAGTGAGAGTGGTGAGGGGGAACAATGGGTAAAACGTCTACAGCATGGCCGCGCCCAGTGCACACGCTCGTCGGTCTAGCGGCCAGCGCTGTCTGCGCGCTAGCGTTGGCGTCGTGTGGAACATCCCAGGAAGCCCCGACATCCCCGACACCTGAAGCAGCATGGACAAATGATCTCGGTATCCCGGTAGCGCCCATGCTCGTCGGCCCTGAGCCGGGGCACACAAAGAAGATGAAGCTAGCCTCTGGGCGCAGTTTCCTACTTCACGTGCCTGAGAATTACACCCCGGAGCGCGCGTGGCCGGTGCTGCTTTCTTTCCACGGGTATACGGATTCGCCTGAGAATATGGAGAAGTACAGCCAGTTTGATGCTGCTGATGCCATCGTGGCTTACCCTGCTGGGGAGAAGGCGGCGTGGGCCCCAGCACCTTACGCAGTGACGAGCGCGGAAGAAGACCTCGACTTTGTGCGCACCATCGTGGATAGCCTGCGGGCCACTTATGAGGTGGACGACAATGCCATTTTCGCGGCTGGATTGTCTAATGGCGGAGGGTTTGCGGCCTTCTTGGCGTGCCGGATGCCAGGGACTTTTCGTTCAGTAGCTACCGTGTCAGCTGCATACTACGAAGGAATCCATACGGATTGCTCTGATCGTCCGGTAGGCCGTTTGGACATTCACGGAACTAAGGATCCCGTGGTCAACTATGAAGGCGGTGTGCGTCATGGCACGGCTTATTCTTCCGTTGCAGAGGTGCTCGGGCAGCATCAGAAACGCAACAAGTGCCGCGGCGACGTCGAGTCGGTGCGCCTCACAAACGGTGCGACCAGAGAGACGTGGACTGGGTGCCAGGCTCCGCTTCAGCACATCCGCATTGAGGGGGGATCTCACGTGTGGCCGGGTGGTAACAACTCCACGAAAATTGAGGTGGGCGAAGGCTTCGCCACCGATGCGGTGCTAGATTTCTTCGGAATCCCTGGCAGGCCCGAAGGCACAGAAGAGCATAATGTGGCCTAGAGCCGGGCTATCACCTCAAGGTGAAATGCGCACAAGGAGTATCGAGGGAGCGAACCCGCGCTAGACAGATATCCGCGACCGTTTCAAAACCCGCGTGGCGCGCGGCACTAGACGGCTCGGTGGGGTGGGGTATTTGGACCAAGTGGAATGAGCGTTGACCGTTATCCTCGCGGTTGAGCTCAACGACGGCTTGGGCAGTGGTTCCTGAGCCTGCAAAGAAATCAAGGACTACCGCGTCCGTGCCGCCGGTGATGGACAGTAGATGCTTGATGAGGCGCACAGGTTTGGGGAAGTCGAAGACTCCCGTGACACCAAGTGCTTCTTCGGCGTCACGACGGCCTGTTCGGGTTACCCCAAAACGCTCTCCATCGAGAATGGAACGGGGACGCGCACCCTTCTTTTCGTAGTTCTTGGTGTAGACAAAGCCGCGTCGAAAGACCAGCTCCTCATAATGCTCAGCGACCTTGTCTTTACCCCAACGCCACCGCGCGACGCCCGACTTGCCCTCCGGCTGGTGCGGCCAATATTCGTGGCCATTGGGGCCAACGATGGGAAAGTCGAGGCTTGGTAAGTATCCCAAGGTCTTAGAATCCAACCGCACGAGTGAATAATTCCCTTTCTCATCGCTGTGGTTATAGCGGGTTGAAGTGTGCGCTTCCAAGTCCAGGTTGAATCCGGCATTTGAAGGTGACTTGGCATAGCAAAGGATGTACTCGTGCTCGAGAACCGCATATTTGGAATCATTCTTCCCGGTCCCGCCCTTCTTCCAAATGAATTGCCCGGCGAAGCAGTCCTCACCGAAAACCTCGTTGAGTAGTAGGCGCAGGTGAGCGCTTTCTGACTCACCGATGGACACGATGATGAAGCCGGTATCGGCGAGCACCTCACGAGCCAGGATCAAGCGTGGCAACATCATAGAAAGCCACTCGGCATGCCACTGTCCAAAGTGCTCTGAGCGCATCTCTCGGCGTTGACGGAAATTATCGCGGTAGACAAAATCCTTGCCGGTGTTATAGGGCGGATCAATGTAGATGATGTCCGCTCTCATCCCCTGTGCAATGAAATCCTTTAAGGCGTCGAGATTATCTGCCACCGTCACGCTGTTGGGGGCCGAATGAGGACCGCTCATCAGTGTTCTTGTTCGAGTGGCCTTCTTCGTGGCCTGCGCCGCAGCCTGTTCCTTACCCGGCCACACAAGGCCAAAGACCGATTTGCCTTGTGGGACTGAAGGAATGTGTAGCTCAGAGGAAGACAGCTCTTCAGAGTGCCGGGCAGCGGATTGGTGTGCGGAATGAGAATGAAAGGAAGGCATTGTGGTGCGCCGAGGTTTCGACTTCGATCTTTAAAGGTAAGTGAGCGGTCAATGACGTTGTGCAGCACGTGCCGCGCGACGCGGCAAGAATGAGCACATGTGAATTGTGTCCCAGAGTACAAGGGTTCACAAATGAGAGAGTGGCGGCACGCGCCAAGTTGTTGAACGAAAAGGGGTAACCGGAGGGGGTAGACTTTAAGGATGATTCTGAGAACTCTCAGTGTGTGAAAGTCTTCCTTTAACTCGTGCTCTAGATGTATAACGATTTACAACGTTTGTGGCGAAGAGTACGGCTCGTCGGTACGGTGGGGTGACGTGATGGCGCTCAGCTTGAATGTGGCGACCGTAGCGCACGTGCTTGTCGCGCGGGGAGCCGGCTAACGTCTCCCACTGTCGCCGGCATTACGCAGTATTCGGCACATTCGAGCCGTGAGGGTCACCACTGTTAGGGCAGTATTTACTTAAGGAAGGAACAAAGTAATGGGTATTTTTGACAAGGCAAAGGATGCTCTGAACTCCGATAAGGGCGAGCAGATTTCGGATAGCGCACTGGATAAGGGTGCAGATCTTGCTAAGGGCAAGCTGGGCGAGGATAAGGCGGATAAGATTGACTCCGCTCGCGACCAGCTCGATGAGCGCATTGGCAACCAGGGCGCTGAGGCTCCTCAGGGGGATGAGCAGAAGTAAAGCGATTGTCGCGCTTGGTTCCGAGCCACATCAAGGTCCCGGCATTGTGCGACACGTAGCCTGAACGCTCAGGGGTCCCGTCCGCATAGCGGGCGGGACTGTATAAGTTTTACAGCAACGTATACTTTGAAATTGGGGTGACGGGGTGGATTGTCTTACAGTGCGGGCGAAAGCTTAAGAAAACCTGTGCATATTCCTATCCTTTGTTTATGAGCCTAAAAGTGATTGTTTCCTAGGTAAGCTGAATTCTGTGATTACTTCAGTAGGTGTGGAACAAGGTAACCAACCCTCGCGCCAGCTCCTTATTGAGCAGGCCGGTCGGGTTATTGCCAAAGCGGGCATTGATGAGGTGCGCCTCCGGGAGGTGGCCGATCAAGTGGATGTTCCGCTAGCGGAAGCCCAAGAGCTCTTTGCCTCTGAAGCTGAGCTTGTAAAGGAAACCAAGCGCACCCTGAACGAGGCGCTGACCTCAGTCGTTGATCTGCATCTCCAGCGTTTGCCTGAGAATGCGACGGCCGTGGATAAGCTTCGCGCCACGGCGCTGGCGTATTTCTCCTTCGCGGTGGAGGATCCTTCTGCCTTTGCGGCATTTTTTGCGGTTCATGCAACTCCTCGGGTCGGCGTTACTGTAGAGGACTTTGTTAATTCTGATGGGGATGTCGAAATATGTCCTATCATGCAGATTCTTTTTGAGTTGACCGAGGAGGCTATCAAGGAATCTGGCGGAGTAGATCCTGATGTTAGTGGAACCTTGTTGTCGGCGCTGTCGATTTTTTCCCACCTACACGGCGTGACGCAACTGGCAGCTGAAGGAATCCTGCGTTACCTGTCGCCGGCAGCGAAAAAACAGACATTCGGCGCTGTTATGGACACCCTGAGCGTCGGCCTCTACCCATTCTTTAGGGGAGAGCGCGTCGAGCGCACTATTCCTTATGGCTTGGTGGGAGAGCAGCCGGAAGCGTTGGTAGCAAAGGCCAAGGATTACCCACGGGGAACCGAGGATGAACAGCGTACGGCGTTGCTGCGTGGTGCTATTGAGGAGGCGCTTGACCACGGCGTTACCGGCCTTCATATCGGTGGTGCTGCGAAGCGGGCGGGCCTTAGTGTGCAGGAAGCTGAGCACCTGATTGAAAGCGATCAAGAGCTGGCCAGCTTCCTTGAGCGGTATTTGGACAAGGTCAACTATGAGTTCATTTTCCGGCAGGTAGCTGCGCTTCCGGAAGACGCTAAAGTAATGTCCAAGATTAAGGCCACCGGGTACGGCTACGTCTCGCATGCGCTGGCTGATCCGAAGGGCTTTGAAGCTCTCATCAAGATCGCGTCTGGGCCGATTGTTCCCATGTCCTTCGAGGACGACTTTTTGCCGAACGCGAACAAAGCGGTTGAGCTCCAACGTGACTTTAGCGAATTTGGACGGGCTTTTGGCTTCATTATGTCTCTCATGCGTGAGGCAATCGATGAAGTTGACGGGCCGCGCACCCCGTGGGTTCTTTTCACATTGGTAATTTCCGTGTGGGCGGGCGCTCATGGTCTAGCCATGCTGAGTACCAAGGGGCCCTTGCGTGGATTTGATTCAGACTATATTTTCGAGATTCTCACTCACTACATGGACATTGAATTTGGTGGCATCATGCGCAGTCTTAGTGGAACGACTGACTAATGCAGCAACGTAACTGAGGATTGCCTCTTGGCGCGTCATCGTCGCCGTTTCTCTACCCGCTTTCTTAATGAGAAAGCGGGTAGTTCTTTCTATTGGCACCTGGGGAGGGCCGGGGTGTCGGCGGCTAAACTCGGCGTCTATCCGCAAGTTACCCGTTGGTGATGGGGGTAAGATAATCGTATTGTCAACGATGTTGACGCTGTGAACTGCACTGATGCTGAACTGGGGGTTTCCAAACGGGGGTAACGAATAGTTACTCAAATGTAGAAAATATATTTCGACGGTTGTATGGTGACCACGTCCGAACCTTAAGCACTTAGCTCACTGTGTTAAGTGTGTGCTCATCAACTTGCAAGAAAGACTTCGCATGCGTTCCCTACACTCTCGCATCGTTGCCACCGCAGTGGCCGTAGCAACCTTTTCTTCCGTTATTGTCGCCCCGCAGACCTTCGCCGTTGAGGAGCCGAGCGATACGTCTTTTGTCCACGAACAGTCCGGCGCTGACACTGTCGACGTCAATGGCACCGCCTTCGACGCAGACGGCAACCTGATCGATTCAAACAACGCTGGCGACAACACCATCGAGGAGTTGGAGCGTGAATCCCGAGACAACGACTTTGGCTTCTACGGCGCGGAAACCGGCAAGCCAAAGACACGCGATGAGCTGGAAACCGCCGAGGCATCGACGGCTGACGCGACTATCAAGGTCGTAGAGAAGAACGGCAAATTGGTGTGTGAGATCACCGATGCCCCAGGTAAAGAAGGCGAGATTCTCGAGCGCAAGCTGGACCTTGCACGGGCTTTCTACGACGGTGGAAACAAGCTGCTCCAGACGGTGTGGGAAGTAATCCCAGTCGTCGGTGAACTTGTGCCTTCTGACTTCATCAAGAAGATTGGCGCAAGCTCGTGGGAGGGAATTGCCAAACTTGTTCGTGATGGTGAGGCAGACAAGGACGTCACCTGGGATCTCGCACGCGCGCAAGGCATGGCCATCGCCAAGATTGATAACACTGATGCAGAGGTGGACTTAAAGAATCCAGATGCCGCCAAGAAGACCGTTTCTGGCCTCATCAAGTTTGCTGACGGTGCTTTTGGCACTGGTGTGGCCACCGTTCTGAAGATCTTCAATGCCGCTGTCACCATTGCAGGTCTTTTCCCAGGTGCCAGCGCTGCCAAGGATTTGAAATTGAGCGAGACCCAGCAAAAGGAGATCGAGTCTACGCTCTCAGGCATTTCGGCTTCCGCTTCTGCGCTCGCGGAGATTAACGCACCGGCAGGCCAGAAGTGTGCGGATATGCTCAATGGTAAGAAGGTAAGCAACGACAAGCCCGCTTCTCCCTCGACGTCTAATACCACTGAGCCTTCAGAATCCCCCGAGTCTTCTGAGCCGTCTAGCTCAGTAACGCCGAGCCCTTCTGAGACCACCGAGCCCGAGGAATCGGAGTCTGAGACGCCTACGACTACCGAACCCTCGACTTCTACCACCGACGGTGCTGCGGCTCAGGACGGCAAAGACGGTAAGGACGGTGAACCAGGCCGCGATGGAAAAGACGGTAAGGATGGTATCGACGGCAAGGATGGCCGCGACGGTGCCAACGGTGCACCGGGCGCACCCGGCCGCGATGGCGTCGATGGCCAGGACGGGCGCGACGGTCTTAACGGTCTAAATGGCCGCGACGGCGCTGACGGGAAGGATGGCAAAGACGGTCAAGACGGAAAGGACGTCGATTCCTCCTCCATGGCTGGCTACACATTCCTCGCAGCTATCCTCGGTGGCGGTCTCGTCGTTTCTATTCTGGGCGCGATGGATTACCTCTACCTCTTGGGCTACCTGCCCAAGGAGGGGATCCCGTGGCGTGCTAACAGCTAAGCTCCCATTGGACGCTGAGTCCGGACACAGGAGCCGGTCTCAGCAGGGAGCGGGCTGGATGCCGCGGAGGACGTTTTCTAAAGCTCGCCCTCGTTGCGCAAGTGCCGTAGCTGATTCTCCGTAAAAGTTCGCTCCGCTAGGGATTCGCCGGCACCGTCCTGCAAGTGCACAACGACACTGAGCCCGAGCTCCTGCAGGTCCTCGACGTCTTCACGGTACATGGCCACCGAACTGATGGTGCATTCTTCGGTATTGATGCGGGAAGCGTAGATTTCCTTGACGGCGTCTACGTTCGCGTGCTGGGCCGGCATGGCGAGCATAATCATATCGATCTGGTGGCTGTCCTTGACGCGCTCCCAGAAGTCGATATCTGTTGCATCGCCCTCCACGACGTTGTAGCCACTCTCTTGGAGATGGCGAACTCGTGCTGGATCGTGTTCCACTCCCAAAACATTGGCGCCGTAGACGTCGACGAGCTCCTTGTAACAGGAAAGGCCGAGCCGTCCTACGCCGAGGATGTTGCGACCGGCTATTTGGTAGCAGTGTC